>JBGSUP010000431.1:0-7863 GCA_041753485.1 Akkermansiaceae bacterium | reverse complement strand
GGCGGCAACGCCGAAATGGCGGGCCTGCCGCCGGAAGTGCGCCGCCGCACCGACGCGCTCGACTCGCTGGGCAACACCACCGCCGCCACCGGCAAGGGTTTTGCCATCGGTTCCGCCGCCCTAACAGCGCTTGCCCTGCTCGCCTCCTACGTGGAGGAGCTGAAGATCGCCATGCTGCACGCCGGCCAGACCACCATGGAGGTTGCCAGCGTGAAGGTGCCCGTCATCAGCGCCACGCTCACCCAGTTCATGACTCACTTCGAAGTCCATCTGCTCAACCCGAAGGTGATTCTCGGTGTCTTTGTCGGTTCGATGATGTCCTTCGTTTTCTGCGGACTTACGATCAACGCCGTAGGTCGCGCGGCCCAAAGCATGGTCGAGGAAGTGAGGCGCCAGTTTAAGGAAAAACCAGGCATCCTACGGGGCGAGGACAAGCCGGATTACGCGCGTTGTGTCGCCATTTCCACTCTCGGTGCCCAGCGTGAAATGATCCTGCCCTCAATGCTTGCCGTGCTGGTGCCCATCGGCGTCGGCCTGATCTTCGGCGTGCCGGGCGTGTTCGGCCTGCTCAGCGGCGGCCTTGCCACCGGTTTCGTGCTCGCCGTGTTCATGGCGAATTCCGGCGGCGCATGGGACAACGCCAAAAAATACGTCGAGGAAGGCCACCTCGGCGGCAAAGGCTCGCCTGCTCACAAGGCCACCGTCATCGGCGACACCATCGGCGACCCCTTCAAGGACACCGCCGGTCCCAGCCTGAACATCCTCATCAAGCTGATGAGCATGGTGTCGATCGTCACCGCCGGGGTGAACATCGCGTTCACCTTGTTCTGAGCATCAGATCATCGAAGCGATCACCAGTGCAACGACGCTCATCAGTTTTAGCAGGATGTTGAGCGAGGGACCCGAGGTGTCCTTGAAGGGATCGCCCACGGTGTCGCCGACGACGGCGGCCTTGTGGGCGTCGCTGCCCTTGCGGAGCATCACGCCGTTGAACTCGTAACCTTCTTCGATCATCTTCTTGGCATTGTCCCAGGCACCGCCGGAGTTGGCCTGGAAGAGCGCCATCAGCACGCCGGTGACGGTGACGCCCGCGAGCAGGCCGCCAAGCATCTGAGCGCCCGAACCCACGCCTAACAGGTTGCCGCCGAAGCCGACGATCACCGGCGCGGCGACCGCGAGCAGGCCGGGTTTGACCATTTCCCTGATGGCGGCCTTGGTGGAAATCGCCACACAGGTATCATATTCCGCCTGGCCGTGGGCATCCTCATAGAGCTTGCGATCCGCGGCGGACCAGGTTTCGACATCCCTGCCCTCGTTGCGGTTCATGGCATCGAGCCCGGCTTTCAGCCCCGGGATGTCGCGGAACTGGCGGCGGACCTCCTCGATCATGGCCATCGCCGCACGGCCGACGGCTTCCATCGAGAACGCGGAAAACAAAAAGGGCAGCATGCCACCCATGAACAAGGCTGCGACGACCTTGGGATCGGTGAGTTCAATGAGCAGTTTTTTGTCATGGGTGGCTTCCCAGGTGGTCTTGAAGGCTGAAAACAAGGCGAGGGCGGTTAGAGCGGCGGAGCCGATGGCGAAACCCTTGCCGATCGCCGCGGTGGTGTTTCCAACGGCGTCGAGCTTGTCGGTGCGCTGGCGGACCTCCTTGGGCAGGCCGCTCATTTCGGCGATGCCGCCGGCGTTGTCCGAGATCGGGCCGTAGGCATCCACCGCGAGCTGCACGCCGGTGTTGGCGAGCATGCCGACGGCGGCGATGGCGATGCCATAGAGCCCGGCGAAATGGTGGGAGGTGAGAATCGCGGTGGCGAGCACCAGAATGGGCAATGCGGTGGAGAGCATGCCAACGCCGAGGCCGGCGATGATGTTGGTGGCTGAACCGGTGACCGAGCGCTGGACGATGCCGATCACGGCTGCGGTTCCGGTGCCGGTGTAATGCTCGGTGATGTATCCGATGGCGATGCCGGATGCGAGGCCGATGGTGATGGCGATGAACACCCCTGCGGAGGTTAATTCCCGGCCATCGGTGGTCCATTTTTCCGGCAGCATCCCCTGCACGATGAACCAGGTGCCGACCAGCATGATCACACCCACCGCGATCTCGCCGGTATTGAGCGCGCGGTGCGGGTTTCCACCTTCCTTCACCTTGACGAGGAAGGTGCCGATGATCGAGGCCACGATGCCCAGACCCGCCAGCAGCATCGGCAGCAGCACCGCGCCGAGCCCGTTGAAGGATTCGAAACCCTCGACGCGCAGGAACGCGGTGCCGATCACCATCGTCGCGATGATGGAGCCGACGTAGGATTCGAACAAGTCCGCGCCCATGCCCGCGACGTCGCCCACGTTGTCGCCCACGTTGTCGGCGATGGTGGCGGGATTGAGCGGATGGTCTTCCGGGATGCCGGCTTCCACCTTGCCGACGAGATCCGCGCCGACGTCGGCAGCCTTGGTGTAAATCCCGCCGCCGACGCGTGCGAACAGGGCGATGGACGAGGCTCCGAACGAAAAGCCGGTGATGATGTTCATGACCACGCGGGCCGAATCCGCGTCCTTGATCGATGGCCCGAGAATGACAAACAGCGTGCCGAGCCCGAACAAGCCAAGACCCACCACTCCCAGTCCCATGACCGAGCCGCCGGCAAAGGCGATGGCCAGGCCGTCGCCCAGGCTCTTGCGCGCGGCCTGGGTGGTGCGGACGTTGGCCTTGGTGGCCACGCGCATGCCGATGAAGCCCGCCAAAGCCGAGCAGAAGGCACCGGCGACAAATGACAAGGCCACCAGTGGATGGCTGTTTTCCAGAGCAAAGCCACCGGCAAGCAGCAGCAGCGCGACACTTCCCACAAAGATCGCGAGCACCTTGTATTCAGCCCGCAGGAAGGCCATGGCACCGATGGCGATGGCCTCGGCGATGCGCTGCATTTTCTCCGTGCCGGGATCCTGCCGGGCGACCCACGCGGAGCGCCAGAAGGTGTATGCGAGGGCTAACAGACCAAAAACCGGAATCAGGATTGTCAGGTTTTTCATTTTCGGGTTGGGTTTGTTCGAATCAGGGCGAGTGCCCGTTTAACCAAAACCAACAGGGAAAGCAAGCATCGGAAAAGCCGGAGGGTGGGCCGATGAGATCGCGGACCGGGCCGTGGAGACGGCGGAATCCGTCAAAGACAGGCGTTCTCAACTTCCTCGGCCGCCAGCTTGATGGATTTTCCCCCATCCACACGCTTGGTGAAATCGATGAACTTGTTGAGTTCCCGGCGGATGACCGGGAGCAGGAAATAAACCCCGATCAGGTTCGGAATGCTCATGGCGAACAGCGAGGCGTCCGAAAAATCCACCACCGCACCCATGGAGGCGGACGAGCCTGCGACGATCACCGCGCAGAAGATGATTTTGTAAACCAGCGCCATCACGCCGTTGCGGCCGAAGATGTATTGCCATGCCTGGAGGCCGTAATAGCTCCAGGTGATCAGCGTGGAAAACGCGAACATGAACACGCAGAGGAACAGCACGTATTTGAAGCCCTCGTGCACCGTCTGGAAGGCCTGCGAAGTCATACCAATGCCGAACGAGGTGCTGTCGCCGGAGGTCTGGCCGAGGAGAAACGGCTGGCCGTTGATCGTGAAGGCACCGCTGTCTCCGGTGAAATACATCGAGGTCACCAGCACCAGGGAGGTCATCGTGCAGACGACCACGGTATCCAGAAACGGTTCGAGCAGGGCGACCACGCCTTCGGAGGCGGGCATCCGGGTTTGCACCGCCGCGTGGGCGATCGGAGCGGAGCCGATGCCGGCTTCATTGGAGAATGTCGCGCGCCGCATGCCCCAGACGAAGGCGGCAAGCATGCCGCCGGTCACCACCGCCCGCGGCTGGAAGGCTTCGGTCACGATCATGAAAAGCGCCGCCGGGACATGCGCGGCGTTGTTCAGCAGGACGATCACGGCGCTGGCCAGATAGATCAGGCACATGGCCGGGACCAGCCGCGCGGTGACCTTCGCGATGCCGCGGATGCCGCCAATGATCACCAGACCGGTTAGAACCGCCAGGATCAGCCCGAACACCCACTGCCGGCCGGCGAAGAAGCTCGCGTCCCCGCCGGTGACATTGAGGAGTTGGGAGGTGGTTTGATTGACCTGGAACACGTTCCCGCCGCCGAACGAGGCGAAGACGCAGAAGATGGCGAAAAGAATGGCGAGGAATTTTCCAAGCGGTGCGAGGCCGCGCTCTGCGAAGCCCTTTTTCAGATAATACATGGCACCGCCGTGGATCCGCCCGTCGGTGTGGAACTCGCGGTATTTCACGCCGAGCGTGCATTCGGCGAACTTGGTGGCCATGCCGAGAAAGCCAGAGAGAAACAACCAGAACGCGACCCCCGGCCCGCCAACCATGATGCCGATGGCCACGCCCGCGATGTTTCCCAAGCCGACCGTCCCGGAAACCGCCGCGCTCAGTGCCTGGAAATGGTTGATCTCGCCGGGATCGCCGGTGTGGCTGTATCGGCCGCGCACGGTTCGCAGGGCGAGTCCGAAGGCGCGCAGGTTGATGAACTTGAAAAACAAGGTCAGCACGATGCCTGCCAGCGCCAGCCAGAGCACCACGGCCTTGACCGGATAGCCGTTGATCGGGATGTCGGTGAAAATGCCGTTTACAAACCAGCCGGTCGCCCAGCCGAAGAGCCGGTCGATCTTCTGGTCCAGGGTCGTCGCCTGCGCCGCCGGTTCCGCCGCCGCGGCCCACCCCGCAGACAGCAACCACAAGCCCATCGGAACAATGCTGCGGTGGAGACGGCCGGTCATGAGCGCGGACCCTGCCAAGCCCGCATGAATCCGGCAAGCCTCAATCCCCGCAGTGGGCAGTCAGCCAGGCATCCAGCGCGTCGATGATGCACGGGTAGGAATCCTCGTCGAAAACGTGGCCGGCGGCAGGGATTTCCAGCCACTGCTTGTCACAATTCGCCACCGCATGGGCGTCGAGGCCATCTTGCGGCGGCACCAAATCATCGGCGGCCCCGTGAATCAGAAGCCACGGCTGCGTCACCCTGGCCGCCGCCTCGAGGGTGGAGCCGATGGACTCCAGATCATCCACCAGGGCGGCGGAGAGCGGAAACTCCGCCTCATCCCAGAGGCAATCCGTGCCGGGAACCAGGCCACCGAACTCGCGCCGCACGAAATCCGCCGTGTGCGTCATGCCCGCGAGTGAAATCAAGGCGCGGATCCGTAAGTCCTCAGCGGCGGTGATCACGCCGACTGCGGCCCCCATGCTGTGGCCGACATATGCAACCCACACATAGTCGGGCACGGAATCGAGCACGGCTTTGAGGTCCTGCACCTGCTTGGTGATATTCGAGTCCCCGAAGCTCCCTTGCGAGGCACCGTTTCCGGAAAAGGAAATCCGCAGGCAGGGCCAACCCCGCGCCGAGAGCCCCGTGGCCAGGGCCACCAGCAGGGGCCTGTCCATGTTGCCTGTCAGACCATGGCCGAGAATCACCAGCTCGCCACACCGCTCGCCGTGATGGAATTGATGGTCAAGCCGCTCGCCGAGGGCATTTTGAAGGTTGTTCATGAATGGTTGGGATCGGATTGGCGATTGAATCAAACGCGGACATTCAAGACTTGGGTTGGAATCCACCTTGATCGGCGGTTCATGTTACTCCTGCATCCTGCCACCAGCTCCGGCCGGAGCCCCGCCTGGCGCAGCGGTGTCACCACACTCGAGCAACTTGCGGAAGTAGGCGATGGTGGATTCAAGCCCTTGTTCAAGCGGGATTTCCGGTTCCCAGCCGAGTTCCATTTTCGCCATGGTGATGTCCGGCTGGCGCTGTTTCGGATCATCGCCAGGCAGCGGCATGAAGGTGATCTTCGAGGACCCGCCGATCTTTTTCAAAACCATTTCCGCAAGTTCCAGCATCGTGAACTCACCGGGATTGCCGATGTTCACCGGCCCCGTTAGAGAAGGGTGTCTCATCAGCCGGACGAATCCCTCGATGAGGTCGTCCACATAACAGAACGAACGGGTCTGGGTGCCGTCGCCATAGATCGTGAGGTCCTTGCCCTGCAGCGCCTGGACGATGAAATTGGAAACGACGCGGCCGTCATCCGGCAGCATGCGCGGGCCATAGGTGTTGAAAATCCGCACCACCCGGATGTCCACCTTGTTTTGGCGGTGGTAGTCGAAGAACAGGGTCTCGGCGCAGCGTTTCCCCTCGTCATAACACGAACGGATTCCGATCGGATTGACGCTGCCCCAATACGACTCCGGCTGCGGGTGGACATCGGGATCGCCATAGACCTCGGAGGTGGAGGCCTGGAAGACGCGTGCGCCGACACGTTTCGCCAGTCCGAGGCAGTGGATCGCGCCCATCACCGAGGTCTTGGTGGTCTTGATCGGGTTGTGCTGATAGTGCGGTGGCGATGCCGGACAGGCGAGGTTGTAGATCTGATCGACCTCGAACTTGAAGGGCTCGGTCACATCGTGGCGGACCAGTTCGAAGTAGGGATTGCCCAGCAGGTGGGCGATGTTGCGTTTCCGTCCGGTGAAAAAGTTATCGAGGCAAATCACCTCGTTGCCCTCCATGAGAAGGCGTTCGCAAAGATGGGAACCCAAGAATCCGGCTCCTCCGGTGATCAAGATGCGCATGTTGGAACCCCAGCGGGAAACCCGGCGTTTGGCAAGCCGGGATCCGGCCAGCGGTGGAATCGATGGAATCCGATGCCCATACCGCGGCAGGCGGATGGAAATCCACGCGGCGTGCTCAGGGCGCAGCGGAGACGCGCAACCTGAGAAAACCCGCCGGCCCCCGCGGGCTTGGCCCGTCGAGCGGCCCGTCGAGCCGGAAGCTCCGGTAGCTCCAGCCGCTGTCCAGTGATGGCATATCCGCGCCGCTCACCGGAACTTCGGTGACGGCTTGATCGAAGAGGTTCATGTCGTTGGATCCCTCGACGACATAATGCACTTGATCGACCGTGGCCGATTTTCCGGGAGACCCCGAAAAAACCGGGTTTCCCCGCACTGGCAGCGTGAGAACCAGCGCCTGGCCGTCGGCATGGTTTTCCAGGCGCGAACGCATCCTGTCGGAAACCGCGCCAACGCCCGGATCGGTGTTGAGGGCGAATTCCATCAGGCTGTTCGCTCCATCGCCATCCGGGTCCCCCGCTGCGGAGAGATCGGGGTTCGTGAAACCCGTGAAGTCGAATCCGGAGATCCACGCTTCAAACGGAGAAGCCGCCGAAGCGGTCACCTGGAGGGAGCCAAAAGGAGACAAATCGGTGGACCATACATTCACGCCGGTGGTGCGGAAGCCGTATTGGACCGTGCGCGCCGGGTTATCGAGAGTGTCCAGTGAAACGCTGAAAGCGCCTGCCGCATCGAGCTCGGCGGTCGCCTCGTTGAAGGAGGTGAAACCACCCGGCGCGTAGTCGCGGATGAAGACCACGGTGCGGTGCGCCGGCGTCAGGGTGTGGGCGGTGACGGTGCCGTTGAAGGTGAGGGTCCGGCCGGCCAGCGAGCCATCCGTTTTTTCAACATACATGCTGGCCTCCATGATTTTGTTGCCGGGCCTGCCGGGCGCCCCGCCACCGATATACCAATACTCGGCAGGATCCGCGATCGAGTTCGGGCGCAGGGTCAGGGTGGGCCCGCTGAAACTGGCGCTCAGATTTGCCGGGGGCCAGACTTCGCCGGAGCGGAATGTGCCGCCGCTGGCCGGGAGATCGAACACATTCATGTATCCCCGCCAGTTCTCGCCGGGATCCACCGTCACGACGGTGTCAGCGGGTGGTTCGACGATCACGACCTTGGTGAGCGCCATGTCGTCGAACCAAACGGCACCGGCGGCAGCGGCGGGCTGCTGGAAGACGACGCGCT
>JBGSUP010000430.1:0-8302 GCA_041753485.1 Akkermansiaceae bacterium | reverse complement strand
TGTCGTCCCGCGAGGTACTCTGCGTCTCATGCCGCACTTTGGAGAAGAAGTCGCTGCTCATCTTGCGGAAGGCGATGGCATTGTCCATGTGCTGCTTCATGCCCTCCATGAACTGCGGCGAGCGGAGGAAATGCTCCCAGGATTTGCCGAGCGCCTGGAAGATGCCGCTGCGCATCTGGCGCATGAAATCGGGTGGCGCGGATTCCGGGGAAAACGTGAAGCCAAGCTGCATCAGCTTGCTGAAGGTTTCGCCCCAGATCTGTTGGAATGCGGCCCATTGCTCCGCCGTTTGATGGGTGCCTTCATGTTCCTCGTTCATAATCGCCTTTCTATAAACTGATTTCTTTTAGTCGTCACGCACACAGCTCCACGGCGATGGCGACGGCTTCTCCGCCGCCGATGCACAGGGAGTCGATGCCCGTCCGCGTGCCGCGTTGTTTCATCGCGTTGAGCAAGGTTACCAGCGTACGGGTGCCGCTGGCGCCGATCGGGTGGCCCAGAGCCACCGCCCCCCCGTGGACGTTGCATTTCTCGTGAGGAATGCCGAGTTCCTTCATGGCCGCCATCGGCACCACGGAAAAGGCTTCGTTGATTTCAAACAGGCCGACATCGCCGATCTGAAGCGACAGCATTTCGAGCAGCCGGGTGATCGCGCCGATGGGTGCCAGCGTGAACCACTCGGGCTCCCTAGAGAAGGTGGCGTAGCCGAGTATCTTCGCCTGCGGCTTGATTCCCAGTTCCTTCACCTTGGCACCCGAGAGCACCAGCACCGCGGCGGCCCCGTCATTGATGCTCGACGCGTTGCCCGCGGTGACGGTGCCTTGCTCGCCAAACGCGGGCCGCAGTTTCCGCAGCTTCTCCTCGTTGAACTTCCTGAGGTTTTCATCCTCGGAAAGACTCAGGGTTTCCTTGCCGACCTTCGCCTCGACGGGCGTGATCTCCTCTGCAAACGCACCGTTGGACGCCGCCTCGATCGCCCGCTTGAAGCTGGCCACCGCGAAGTCGTCCTGCTGCGCGCGGGTGAGTCCGTATTTTTCCGCACAACGGTCGCCGCAGGTGCCCATGTGCATGTGGTTGTAAACGTCCCAGAGTCCGTCACGGATGAGAGAGTCGATGATTTCACCGTTTCCCATCCGGTAGCCGCCGCGCGCCTTTTCCAGAAGATAGGGCGCGCGGGACATGTTTTCCGTGCCGCCCGCCACGACCACCTGCGCGTCTCCGCACTGGATGGCCTGGGCGGCGAGCATCACGGATTTCAATCCGGAACCGCACACTTTGTTGACGGTCGTCCCGCCAATGGAAGGACTGAGTCCGGCGCCAATCGCCACCTGCCGGGCCACATTCTGGCCTAGGCCGGCACCGATGACGTTGCCGAAGATCACCTCGTCCACGCAGTCTGCCGGAACGTCGGCGCGCTGGAGCGCCGCCTTCACCGCCACGCTGCCCAATAAAGGCGCGGGCGTTTGCTCAAACATCCCGCAAAACGTGCCGATGGCCGTGCGGGTGGCACCTGCAAGATAGACGTCCTGAGTCATGGTTCACTCCTTTCCCGCGCCGGGCGCGTCCCGGGTGATGCTTTTCAAGCTTTGGCTTTGGCGCACGCCGGTTCGGCGGTCTTCTTCGCATAGGCGATCCACGATTCGATGGCTTTGTTGTTCGCCTGCGTGATGGCCACCGCGGTATCCCGCATGGCGCTCAAGGAGGCTTCCCACAGGCCGAGTATTTTCGCCTGGGCGTCCGGCGCGGAGGTCGGTTGACCCACGGCAACGGCCTTCTTGAGAAACTCGACGCTGGACTTGCTGGTCTGCTCGATGAGTTTCAGGCCTTCATCGACGGTCTTTTGCGTTTGCGGAACGAAATCATCCGTCATGGACTTCATCTGCTTCTGCCAGTCCTGCGGCGAGGTGGCCTGGGTGACGAGGTCGCTGAACACCTTCGCGGATTCCTCCTGCATTTTCACACCGGTCTTCAGTGCCTGCTCGTAACTTTTCAGTGCTTGCTCAAACAAGTCGGTGACTGGTTTGGTTTTTTGTTCGGTTGTCATAACTATCTCCTTTTCTTTTGGTTAACTGACAAAATTGCCGCTCGGTGACTGCGATTTCCGGGATTCGTTCGCCAGCACCACCGGACTGCCTGTCGTTACCTGGTTCATGGTTTACGGTCTGGTTTCCGGACCGGAAGCCGGTGACACACCCTTGCTCCCGAACCACGCCGCAATCAAAGCCTGTTCTCAAAGAAGGTCAAGAAAAATTTTTGCGAATGCACAATTTCGCAAACCGTGGATCATTTGCCGTTGCGTTTGGGATTCCGCGCCTTCAATTCCGCCTGCATGGCCGCGAGTTGTTTCTGAAGCTCGGCCACCGTATTCCGGAGATCCCGGGGGTCCTCCGCTGGCGCGGCGGCGGTCTGCGCCGGGGGCGGTGCGGATTTCATGCCGAAGGGGACTCCAAATGGTGCCATCGCCGCCTGTGACCATGCCTCGAAGGGCGGGAAGACACCCGCGGCTTGCTGCATTTGCCGCATGCGTTCCTCGATCTGGTTTTGGTATTCCGAAAACGCTTTAAAGGCCTTGTTGAAGTAGTTTTCAACGAAATCACGGACCACCAGGTCGTTCGAGCGGATCATCCTCAGCAGCAGGGCGACGGGAAAGCAGTCGATCTTGGGGGTGTCCAGTTCGAGGATGATCTGGGTGAGCACCTGGGCCGTGATATCGGCGCCCGACTTGGAATCCGTCACCTTGATGTCGAAGCCTTCACTGATGAGTGAACGGATTTCCTCCAGCGTCAGGTGCCGACTGTGGGTGGCGTCATAGTAACGCCGATTCGGGTATTTCCGGATATCGAGAAACTTTTCAGGAGTGGTCATCGTCCGGTATTCTATTCTTGCGAACGCACAAGGCAAGGATGGAATTTTCCCAAGAAATAGACGAAGTCGCTGAAATCAAGCGTTGTTGGCACGCAAGGCTAAGGATATAAAAAGTTGTGCATACGCAAAACTTGTATTGACCGACTGGCCGATTTGTCCCAGGTTGCCAACGAGAGAATTTCAATCTCAACCCCACAACCCCAAAAAGAAAGGAAGCTGAGATGATCATCCAAGGAGCAGTCGCAGTAGTGACTGGCGCGGCCGGTGGAATCGGCCGGGCCTTGTCGGAGGAGCTTGCAAAACGCGGAGCGAAAGCAATCGCGATGGTGGATCACAGCCCGGCGGTCTCCGAGGCCGCCGAGGCCGTGAACGGGCAGGTTGGCGCCAAAGTGGCCGTTGGCTACAGCGGCGATGTGACGGATGCCTCCTTTCGCGGCGGGGTTTTCACTGAACTCCACCAGCGGCATGGCATGGTGAACATCTGCGTGCCTGCGGCCGGAATAACGCGCGATGGACTGGCCGTGAAGGTGGACAAGGAAACTAACAAAGTCGCGGTCTATCCCCAGGAATTGTTCCGCACGGTGACGGAAGTGAATCTGGTAGCCCCCGTGTATTGGGCGATGGAGATGCTGGCTGGAATCGCCGAGGAACGCCGCAGAATGGGATTGAAGCGATGGGAACCCGCCGAGGCGCTGCAGGGAGCCGTGATATTCATCGGTTCGGTGTCGTCACTTGGAAACAAGGGGCAGATCGCCTACGCCGCCACCAAAGCCGGCCTCGAGGGTGCCGCCGCCACCTTGATGATGGAGGCGATCTACCACGGCGTGCGCTGCGGGATCATTCACCCGGGCTATACGGACACCCCCATGGTCCGCGCACTGGGCGAGGATTATATCCGGGACAGAATCATCCCGCTGACGCAGCTGCGGCGGCTCATCAAGCCGGAGGAAATCGCGGATGCGATCTGTTTCATGATTCAGAACGCCGCCGTCAGCGGCTCGCTCTGGGCGGACGCGGGTTGGCACCCCAACGCCTAGGGGTCACTCTCAAGAAGGTCACCGGAAGTCTGCGGGGATTGGCTTTTCCCAGCAGCGTGGCGATTCGTGGCTGTGATGGAAAGATCGGTTGTCATCAAGCGGGAAATGCGCAAGGATGCCGGTCTGCATCCACCACGAAAGCCACCGCCATGAAAGAACTGCAAGGAAAGGTTTGTCTGGTTACAGGAGCTACAAGGGGCATCGGGCGGGCAACCGCACTGGCACTGGCCGACGCCGGAGCGGATGTGATTTTCGACTACGCCCATTCCACCGGGCAGGCCAGGGAAGTCGAAGGATTGCTCCGCGACAAGGGTGTGCGCGCCCAGGCCTATCAGGCCAGCGTGGCGTCCGCCGGCGAGGTGGATGCGATGATCGCACAATGCATCAGGGACTTTGGGCCGATTTCCATCCTGGTGAACAATGCCGGCATCACGCGGGACCGCTCGTTTCTCAAGATGACGCGGCAGATGTGGGATGAGGTGCTGGACGTGAATCTGAATGGTCTGTTCAACGTCACGCATGCGGTCCTTCCAGGCATGCTCGAATGCGGTTGGGGGAGAATCGTCAACGTGTCCTCCATCGTCGGGCAGACAGGCAACTTCGGTCAGGCGAACTACGCGGCCACCAAAGGTGCCGCCATCGCCTTCACCATGACACTTGCCCGCGAAGTGGCGAAGAAGGGCATCACCGTGAATGCGGTCGCACCCGGTTTCATTGATACCGACATGTTGAAAGACGTGCCGGCCGCGGCCCTGGAACAGGTGAAGGCGATGACGCCGATGGGCCGCCTCGGAAAACCGGAGGAAGTCGCCGATGCGATCGTATTCCTTGCCGGGCCGCGGGCCGGTTTCATCACCGGCCAAGTGCTCGCGGTGAACGGTGGAATGTACATGTGACTGCGGCCCGGGCGATGCGACCGCGGCAACAAGCGTTGGAGGTGCCGATTTGAGCGCAAGGTAGCGCGGCCTCGACGCAGGCCGCATGACAAAGAGGGGAGAAAGCGGGATGCCAAGGAAAGCCGGACGGACGATTCTCGGGCCGAGCTTTCTCGTTCCTTTGGCATGCGCTCTCATCGAGAGCGCACCATCTTTGGGCTTCGCTTGTAGCCTGTCATCGACCGGATCGCCGCAGGCCGCGGACGGTAAAACGTTTGGACACGTCTCAGCGGTTCTGTTATGCCATGGCTCATGAGCAAATTCCTCCTCGCTGCCGTTGCCGTCATCGTTATTCTCGTCCTCGGCGGCATTTCCAGCTACAACGGCCTCGTCGGCAAACAACAGGGCGTGGACGCCGCGTGGGCCCAGGTGTCCAACCAATACCAGCGCCGCGCCGATCTCGTGCCCAATCTCGTCAAGACCGTGCAGGGCTCGGCGGATTTCGAAAAATCCACCTTGGAAAGCGTGACCAACGCCCGCGCCTCGGTGGGGCGCATGACCATCGACGCCAGCAAGGCCCCGGAAACCGCCGCCCAGCTTGAGGAATTCCAAAAGGCCCAAGGCGCGTTCGGCAGCGCGTTGCAGCGACTGCTGGTGGTGGCCGAGCGTTATCCCGATCTCAAGGCGAGCGCCGGTTTCCGCGATCTCCAGGCCCAGCTCGAAGGCACCGAGAACCGCATCGCCGTCGAGCGCGGCCGCTTCAACGATGTGACCAGGGAATACAACACCGGCATCCGCAGGTTTCCCACCGTGCTGTTTGCGGGCATGCTGGGGTTCCATCCCAAGCCGTTTTTCCAAGCGGAGTCGGGAGCTGAAAAAGCGCCGGAGGTGAACTTCGACTTCGGCGGCAAGAGCGGTGGCGGCCAATGATCCGCAGCATCATATCCTCTCTGGTGGCGCTGGCTTTTTCGAGCTGCTTTCTAACAGTCGCCGCGGCGGTGCCCAACAGTCCGTCGCCCCGCTATGTCTTCGACGAACCCGGCTGGCTGGGGCAGGCCGCATTCCGCGAACTCGACGCGCGGTTGCAGGCTTATGAGCGGGAAACTTCCTCGCAACTGCTCGTCGCCATCTTCAATGCCGTGCCGCAGGACGCCGAGATGGTGGATTTCTCACAACGCGTCTTCGAGGCGTGGAAACCCGGCCAGGCGGGCAAGGACAACGGTGCGATCCTGTTGGTTTTCGCCGCCGACCGCAAACTGCGCATCCACACCGGCTACGGACTTGAAGGCGTGCTGCCGGATGCGCGCTGCAAACAAATCATCGAGGAGGTCGTCACGCCGCTGCTGCGCGAGGGGCGGCGGGAGGACGCGATGCTGCGCGGTACCGATGCCATCATCGCCGCCACCAAGGGTGAATACACCGGCAGCGGCCACACCAATCTCGATGACCGTGATCAACCGGGTTTCCCGCTGGTTTTGTATTTCATCCTGATGCTGTGCGTGATCGCGTTCCTGACGAAAAACCGGGTTAATCCGGATGTCATCATCACGCGCGGCGGCTCCCGCCACGGTGGTTGGGGCGGCGGGGGATTCACAGGAGGAGGCGGGGGATTCTCCGGCGGTGGCGGCGGGTTTTCCGGCGGTGGCGGCCGCAGTGGTGGCGGTGGAGCAAGCGGCGGATGGTAAGCAAACGGCATGAAGGATTTTCTAACAAACGATGAGGAACGGGAGGTGGTCGAGGCCATCCGCGCCGCCGAGGCGCAGACCAGCGGCGAAATCCGCGTGGTCATCACCTCGCGCTGGTTCCTAAGTCCGGAACGCCGCGCGTGGCGGTTGTTCGAGCGTCTCGACATGACACGCACGCACCACCGCAACGGTGCGCTCATCGTGCTGTTCACCCGGCGGCGACGCTTCGTGGTGCTGGGTGACATCGGGCTGAACGCGATCGTGCCTGCGGATTACTGGCCTCGCATCTCGGATGACCTCAGTTCCCTTCTCCGCGAGGGCCGCAAAGTGGATGCCATCACCGCCGCCATCCGCACGCTGGGCGGGACCATGACCGCCCACTGGCCGCCGGAATTCTCAAATCCGGATGAACTGCCCAACTCGGTGATTCGTGACTGAAAACAAGGCAATGCGGCTACCTGCGCTTCTTTTTCGGCTCAAAAGACACCGCCTTGGGATCAAATGCCTCCGGATCATATCCCGGATTCATCCACTCGATTTCGCCATGCAGCGCCTGCATGTATTGGAAGGTGCCGCCGAAATCCTCCGGCGGGCAGGCACGCGCGCCTTCGAGCAAAACCGGCCCGCCCTCGCCGGTCGCGCGTTTCTCGAAGACGACCTCGTGGATCCACTCATCGGCGAAGTCATAGCGGTAGAGGATGCGCAGCGGCATCTTGCGCTTGCCGAGAAACTCCGCGACGGTGAGCACCGCCTCGTCCTGGAAATCGCCGAGCGTCTGGTCCTGCAGGCCGATCGGGCCGATCACATCGACGAGCCGCTTGCCCTTGCCGTGGCGGAACTCGTGCGGGTGCTTGTTTTCCCAGCCCAGCGCCGCCTGGATCGCGTCGCTCAGCGCGATGAAGGTGACTTCCTTGGAAATCGAAAAGCGCCGCCAGATTTGCGGCTGGATGCCGTAAAGAAACACTTTCACCACCACCCGGTTTTGATCGCTCGTCTTTGCCATGGCGGGGAGCATGGGAAACCCGCGCCGCGGAATCAAACGGGAATTGCGCGGAGAGCGCATCAGGGCGCGATGCGGTCCCAATCGGCCCAGAACCGCGCGGTTTGTTCCGGGTCCGGGATGATTTCGAGCAGCACCGGTTTTCCACCCGGCGTGAAGGCATCGAAATCATCCGCCGTGCGGACGCGCAGGTGGGTCATGCCCCACAGCGTGGCCAGCCCTGATAGATCGGCGCGGTGGGAATTGATCATGCATTCGGCGGCACGCGGGCTCATCGACTTCAGACGTGGCAAGCGCTCGAAGATCCTGCCGCCGCCATTGTGGATCACCGCAAGCGTGCGGCCATCGCCGTTGATCTGGCCGAGCATGAAGGGCGCTCCAAGATCGTAGAGCGCGGTGAGATCGCCGATCACCGCCCAGGTTTCGCTGACATCAGCGGTCCAGCCAAGCCAGGTGCTGATCTGGCCGTCGATTCCGTTGGCTCCACGGTTCGCCCTTACCGAAGGAACCGGGCGCGACCACTGGGCGCAGAGATTCCACTCGCGGATCGGCAGGCTGTTGCCCAGAAAGACGCCGCCGCCGATGCTGGCATAGTGGGAAAGCGTGCGCATCAGCGCAGGCTCGCTGTCCGGCCAGCACTCGAGCATTTCCTCAAGTCTCGCCGCTCTTGCGGAGGATCCAACGAGCAAATCCAGCGCATCATCGGCCGGCTCCACCCCGCCGAGCGCCTTGATCACGCGCTGAAGCGGACCGCGCGTGACCTGCGACTCGCGGGCCAGGCCGGGCAGTCCATTGCGGCAAATCGACCACACTGAAACCGCCGGCAGATATTCCAGATCC
>JBGSUP010000429.1:0-5638 GCA_041753485.1 Akkermansiaceae bacterium | reverse complement strand
CTCACCGCCGCGCAAGTCGCCCGCAGCGAGGGAATCGCGGAGAGCGGCTACCGGTTGGTCATCAATAATGGCCCGGATGGCGGCGAGGCGGTTTCCCATCTGCACCTTCACTTGCTCGGAGGGAGAAAACTCGACTGGCCTCCGGGCTGATAAAACATCATGAAATTCAAATTCATCGCCCTGTTCGCCGGCCTGTTGGCGACGCTGCCCGCGGGAGCCCGTGAGACCCGGGCCCTGCGTGTCACCAGCAATCCAACGACGCTGTTTCCGGCACTGGCCCCACAAGTCGGGCGGGTTGTCCTGGTGCATGGTTTTCTGGAGACCGGCGGAAATTTCAACATGCTGCGCAAACGGCTGCAAAAGAGTGGCTTCGAGTGCCTCGTCCCGCGCATGCTGCCCAGCGACGGTCGGGGTGGTCTGGAAGCGCTGGCGGAAGGACTCAAGCGCGATATCGACGCCGCCTTCGGTCCCGCCCAAACTATTTCCATCGTCGCCTTCAGCATGGGCGGGTTGGTCAGCCGACATTACCTGCAGCACCTCGATGGCGCGCCGCGCTGCAAGAAGCTGATCACCATTTCCTCACCCCACCACGGGACGCAGGCGGCGATGTTCTATCCAACCAAGGGTGCGGAACAAATGCGACCCGGCAGCGGATTTCTCGCCGGCCTGGGCGAATCCGAATCCAAACTCGGGAACATGCCCGTGGTTTCCTACCGCACGCCGATGGACCTGATCATCCTGCCGCCAACCAGCTCGATCTGGAAGCGTGCGGAAAACCTGGAGTTCCCGGTGCTCATGCATCCCTTGATGTTGAACTCCGGCAAGGTTCTCGACGATATCGAGCGTCGGCTCGTCCCGCCGCCGGACGGTTGAAAAGCTCACGGTACCACGGCCACGCGGAAGAATCGTTGCGGATCCGCGGCCGGCGTGGGGATTGGAATTTCGCGCTGCGTGCTGGCTCCGGCTGCCGCCGGGACGATGAGATCCAGACCCGGGGATTCCTGATAGGTCTGCCATGACTTCAAATCGCCGCAGGCCTGGATGAGATAGGATTTTCCGGGAACGCTCGACCAGATGAGCGTAGCCGTGGTGGCCCCGCGGACGAGTGAAACGATGGCCAACCGGGACATGGGGTCTTGCGGATCGGTGCCGGCAAGGAACTCCGCGAGGTTGGACTGGCCGTCGCCATCGGCATCGAGCCCGGCGTCGGCATCATCATCGGGATCCAGGTCATTCGCATCCTCCCATGCGTCAGGCATGCCGTCTTCGTCGGTATCGGTGATGGCGGGCAGGGAGGTGTCCACCAGGCGGAGGTATTGCGCCTGGTTCATGCCGGATACCGGACCATCGAGGGTGACGAGGATGCCGTCGGCGATGAGTTGGGCACCGCTGCGGTCGCTTGCCCAAATGAAGGCTTCGGTGTCCGCGGCGAGTTGGTTGGTGATGTTGTAGTTTTTGGCGGGCTCGATGCCAAACCAGTTCACGCCCGGTGAAAGTTCCGCAGAGAGATCGAAGGTGGCGCTGCGGCTGGTGGAGGCTGTGGGGTTGTTGTTCACGAACGCGAACACCACATTCTGCTGCGAAACCGGCAGGCCCGCCTGTTGGAACTTCGCAACGGCGAGAATATCCGGATCCCAGCCAAGTCCGCCGCTGCGGCCGAGGAAGTATTCGCCCTTGCCACGCAGCGCCGGGTTGGCGAGGCGGGCCTTGTTCACCCGGCCATAGAGGGCCTGCACCGTCCAGTCGCGGTTCTGCCAGACGCGGGTCATGTCGTTCCAGCGCTTGAAGTTCGGGATCGACTTGCCGAAGTTCTCTTCGTAGCGCGTCCAGTTGTGATCGTTGTTCGAAATCCCGGTGTAATCATAAGTGGCGAAATCGTTCCGCGCCCCGGCCTCCTGCCCATACATCAACATCGGAATGCCATCGAGCGCGCCGAGCTGGGCGTAGGCCTGGAACAACTGATAGGCGTCGTTGGACGGGAAAATCTCGTCGTGGGAAGTCAGGTTGTTGAGCAGCACCACGCCCTCGTAAGCCTGGCGGCGGTCATTGTAGGCGTTGAAGGTCGCGGATGTGGACTTGTCAGGCGTGCCGGGCGAACTCCGCGGATCCGTCTGATAGGCGAAATGCTTGTCGCGCCAGTGGAAGACGATGTTCTCGTTGAGCACGTCGAAATGGCGCGCCGAGCGGTAACCGACGCCGTGGCGCTTCGATCCGGCCACGGTCCGGTAACCATCGAGCGACTCAGCCATGAAGACAAAGTTCCATTTCACACTGCGGGTCTTGTTGATGCAGTATTCCCAGAATTCGGATGGCAGACCCTGGGCGAAATCGCAGCGCAGGCCGTCGATACCCTTGTGCGCCTGTGCGGCGGGCGTGCCGGCGGGATGACCGGTTTTCTCCAGCCAGTAGATCGGATAATAGGCGAAGTATTCCCACAATTGGCGAGTCTCGGCGGAGAGTGTCCCTAGCGAATCGCGCTCTAACAAAAACTCCTCCCGATGCGAGGCGGAAGGATATTTCACCAAGGCGTCATAGTTGCCGAAATAGAGGTCGCGCACGTCGGTCCATTTCGGCAGGAAATCCGTGCGATCGGGGGCGACGGCGATTTCCGCGGCGCTGGCGGCGGGCTGCGAGAAGTCGCCCTCCTTGGAGAACCAGCCGGGTTTCACGTTGCGGATCTGCGCGGCGGGATCGGTGGCACCGCCGAAAAGATCGAGCGCACCCTGGCCGAGCACGGCGTCCGGCGAGGAGTGGTTGAAGGTGCCGTCCATCATGATGCCGATGCCTCGGCCGTCAAACTGCTGGACGGCGGTCTGGAACTCGGCGAGCGCATTGCTTTCATTGTCATCCGCGCCGAGCGAGGGCGCGACTTTCCAGTAATCCCGCACGGCATAGGGCGAACCCGGATCGTAAGACAGCATCGTGTCCGAATCGGTGCCGCGGGCTTCGAGTCCGATCGGATGGATCGGCTGCAACCACAGCATGTTCACGCCGAGGCTGCTGAAGTGGTCGAGATTGACGATGTCGGCGCGGTCCGTATTGACCATCCACAGGTCGCGGAAGGTCGAGCGGCCGCCCTTGGTGTCATTGGTCGCCTCGATGATCGCCGGATTGACTTCATACATGTTGAGGTCGAGCGCGGTTTTCGGGGAAACCACGATGGCGAGATCGCGGCGCAGGCCGCCATCGGTGAAGTAGAACGGTCCTGCGCCGCCGACGCGGTAGCGCACGGTCGCCCGGTAAGCGCCACACTTTTCCACCGGCAGGCTGACTTGCCAGACTCCGGAGTTGAGCGCCATGGGATAGGCGCGGTGATAGGTGTCCGAGGAACTCGTGACCAGGTTCCGGTCCTCCTGGATCACGGCATGGGCGCGGCGGTTGAGGTTGGTGATGACTTCCACATCGCTGACGGCGAGCGCCGGATTGGCGTTCGGGGTGAAACGCAGGGTGAGTTCGGCGCTTTCTCCGGCCAACTCGTCGATGAAGAAGCGGCGCAGGCCGTAGTTCGCATCCGCCGCGGCGGCATCCACCTCGGATTCGAAAGCGGGCGCTCCGCAATCGTGGAAACCATCGTCGTTGGTGTCCCGGATCGAATCGGTCCGGACCGCGGCGTATTCAGGCGTGGTGAGATTGTCATCCGCGGTCCACGCTGCGGGGCACTGGGAGGCGATGCCGCCACCATCATTGCCACCATAGGCCAGCGCGGTCATGTAAATGGTTTCGGGCACCGAACCGAAAGTCTCGACCAGATCGACGACACCCTCGATCACATTGCCGGCGGAGCCCATCGCGGACTGGCCGGAAACGCCGGGGTTCTTGAGCACATGATAGGCCGTCTGGCCATCGGATGCGAGCCACGGCCATCCCGCGAAGTAGAAGTTGACCAGCCCTACCTTGTTCCATGGATGGGCCTCCGGATTGCCAAAATTGTTGGCAACCAGCAGGAAATGATCGTTCGCCCCGCCTTGCGCGGACCAGGTGGCGAAGTAGAGTTTGGTGCCCTTCACCGCGGCCCAGATGCGCATGCCGTTGTCGGCGACGAGGTAGTTGGGGGAATCGAGCAGTCCGTCGATGACAAAGGTGCCGGGGGCGGGCTCGACGCTGATATTGTTCCAGTTCGCATTGGTATCGCTGATGCCGCCGCCGGGACTTTGGAATGAGAGACTCACCGCAAGCGCTCCCTCGGGCACGGCAAAGCCATAGCTCCACGAACCGTCAACCTGGCTGTTCAACGCGAAAAACTGCGGCGCTCCGCCATCAACGATGATCTTGACCTCGATGTTTGACTGTCCATCGAGCGGACCGTCATTCGGCCGGTAGGCAATGGTCAGATTGTCCCCGACCAGCGCCCATGTGGCGGACGAGGCCAGGCTGGCGGGCGGTGTCGATGAAGCGTTGTAAATGCCGTAATGGAAAGCATTGCCATGATACCGATAACCACGGATCACTTCGGTCTGGTTGCTGGCTCCGTCATTGTCCCAGTCCTCATCCCCATCCCAGGAACCGGTGTAGGTGGTGTTTTCATTGAGCGGATTGAGGCGTGTCCAGTTTTCACCATCGTTCGGAATGGCGTCCTGGTTGTTATCGCCGGGAAAGCCCTGGGCAGCGTATCCGCCGCTGGTGAATCCGGGAAGTTCGACATCGTCAGGCAGGCCGTCGCCGTCGGAGTCGGTGATGTTCTGGCCGTAGAGATTGAAGCTCACGCGGCGGGAGATGGTTTTGGTTTGTCCGCCGAATGTGACCTCGGCGCGGAAGAACTGCGGACCGTTCACAAACGCGCCGGAAAGCCGCTGCTGGACGCCGCCGGAGACATATCCTCCATTGAAGACATGGCTCACTGTGGTTCCATTGAGCGCGAGACCGGTCATTTCATAATCGCCCCAGAACAGTCTCACGTCGCCGAGCGCCGTGCCCGCGGGCACCGTGAGAGTGGTGGTGAAGAAGGGCCGCGTGATGATGGCATTCTCGGCATGGTTCATCGCCAGCGCGAAAGCAGGCGCCGCCACCGTGAAACTGCGAGTCAGCGTGGAGTTGTTGATTTCCGCCGGAGTGGACCCCTGGTCGTATTCCGTCGCGCGGATTTCCACCGTGTGGGTGCCGTTGGCAAGTCCGGTCAGATTCGCACGCCAACCGCCGCGCTGGAGGGCATCGGCATCCTTCCATGCCCCACCATCGACGCGGCACTCGATACGGCCCGCCGTGCGGTCGGCATTGCGGATGAAAAGCACGGTGTCACCCCCGACGGTCGCGCTTTCGGCGAGGTTGTCGATTTCCAGAGAGGGACCGGAGCGGTCCACATAGACGGTTTTCACGAATGTCTGATAGAACGTGGCACCGGAGGCCGGAATTG
Organism: Akkermansiaceae bacterium; assembly: GCA_041753485.1. Classification (GTDB taxonomy): domain Bacteria; phylum Verrucomicrobiota; class Verrucomicrobiia; order Verrucomicrobiales; family Akkermansiaceae; genus Luteolibacter. The sequence continues at coordinate 288 of JBGSUP010000429.1, read as the reverse complement.
AATTGAACAGCCGGCCGCGAACGGTGTGAAGGCCCTCGGGCACGCCGCTGAGATCGGCGCTGAGTTTCCACGTGCCGGAGACTGAATCGTAAGTCGCCTGCTCGAAGCCGCCGGTCACCGTGCTTGCATCGCTGAAGTCGGCGGCAACGCCGTTGAGGTTGCGGCCGGCACCCCATTTCACGAGTCCGTTAGAGACCGGCTGGCCGCTGCCAGTGGGGTTGGTGTAATGGATTTGGATGTCCACCGAGTTGCCGGTGACGCGCGGGATCGCGCGGGCTTTGGCCGGCG
>JBGSUP010000428.1:0-7581 GCA_041753485.1 Akkermansiaceae bacterium | reverse complement strand
CTCTCCGCCGCCCTCGGCATGGCCGCCGCCCGCGATCTCGCCGGCCATGACAACCATGTCATCGCCGTCGCCGGCGATGCCGCCTTCACCTGCGGTCCCACGCTGGAAGCCCTCAACAACATCTCCGGAACCACCCGCAAGTTCATCGTCGTGCTCAACGACAACGAATGGTCGATCGACAAGAACGTGGGGGCCATCGCCCGCTACTTCAACGACCTGCAAACCCACCACACCTTCGCCGCCGTCCGCGCCAAGGCCGCCGAGTTCGTCGAAAAAGTGGCCGGCAAGGCCGCACGCACGCTCGCCCACAAGGTGGAGGAAGGCGCGAAAAACCTACTTTTCCCCAACGTGCTGTTCGAGAAATTCGGCCTCCGCTATTACGGCCCGATCGATGGCCACGACCTGCCTTTGTTAGTGCGGACCTTCGAGCATCTCAAAACCCTGCACGAGCCGGTGGTGCTGCACATCATCACCGAAAAGGGCCGCGGCTACCAACCCGCACTCGACAATCCCGGCAAGTTCCACGGCCTCGGCACCTATCAGATCGACGACGGCTCCACCGACGCCAGCCCCACGCCGACGTGCTCCGACATCTTCGGCCGCACCGTCACGGATCTCGCCAAGAAGGATCCGAAAATCGTCGCGATCACCGCCGCCATGCCCGGCGGCACCAAACTCGAGATTTTCAAAAACGAGCTGCCGGACCGCTATTTCGACGTCGGCATCGCCGAGGAACACGCCGCGTTGTTCGCCTGCGGGCTCGCCACCCAGGGCTTCCGGCCGTTTCTGGCGATCTACTCGACCTTCATGCAGCGCGCCTATGACATGATCATCCATGACATGGCGCTGCAAGGGCTGCCGGTTAGATTGTGCATGGACCGCGGCGGCCTGTCAGGGGATGACGGGCCCACCCACCACGGGCTCTTCGATATCGGCTACCTCCGCCACATTCCCGGCATCGTCCACATGCAGCCCAAGGACGAGGATGAATTCGCGGACATGCTCCATACCATGGCCCAATACGACGCCGGCCCGTCCGCCATCCGCTATCCGCGCGGCGCGATCAAGGGCAGCCCCGTCAAGAAACGTCCGCAGCTCCTCGAAATCGGCAAGGCCGAGGTGGTGGCCGATGGCACGGACGTCGCACTGATCGGTCTTGGCTCGATGTTCGAAATGGCGGAACGCGCCAAGGTTTTGTTAGAAGTCGGGGGGCTTTCCGTCGCCCTCATCAACCCGCGTTTCATCAAGCCGATGGACACCGCCGTGATCGAACTTTACGCGAAAAAATGCCGCGTGCTCTGCACCTTCGAAGACCACGTCCTGATGAATGGCTTCGGCGCGGGAGTCATCGACCACCTTCACTCGGCGGGCATTCACACCCCGGTCGAACGCATCGGTTGGCCGGATGAATTCATCGAACATGGCAAACCGGACACCCTTCGCGAACTCCACGGCCTCACCGCGGAGGCGGCGGTCGAAAAGATTCTCGCCAAACTGGCTTGAACCGCAGGCGGACCGTGGCAGATCGCACCGGATGCGATGAAGCACCGCAGCCCCGGAATTCCCGCCCGGCGGTGGTTCTGACGGCGACTCAACGGCATGCTCGACACCCCGCCGGTTTCCATTAGGCTGCTGCGGGTGAATCCACTGAAGATCTTCGGCTGGCTGTTCGTGGCCGCACTGGGCACGGGCTGCATCGGCTTTCTCGCCGTGGCCCGCGGCGAGCACGTCAACAGCCTGTGGCTTGTCATCGCCTCGCTCTGCGTTTTTGCCGTCGCCTACCGTTTCCACTCCGCATGGTTGATGGCGCGCGTGCTCACGCTCAACGACCTGCGGGCCACGCCCGCAGTTACCCGCGATGATGGCAAGGACTACATACCAACCAACCGCTGGGTCGTCTTCGGCCACCATTTCGCCGCCATTGCCGGTCCCGGCCCGCTCGTCGGACCGGTGCTCGCCGCTCAGTTCGGCTACCTGCCCGGCATGCTGTGGATCCTGATCGGCGCGACGCTCGGCGGCGCGGTGCACGACTCGATCATCATGTTCTGCTCGATCCGCCGCGGCGGGAAATCGCTCGGTGAGATGGTGCGCGACGAGGTCGGTCCTTTCGCTGGAATTGTTACCCTGGTCAGCGTGCTGGCCATCATGGTGATCTTGCTTGCGGTGCTCGCGCTGGTCGTGGTCAAGGCGCTGGCTGAAAGTTCATGGGGTCTCTTCACCATCGCCGCGACCATCCCGCTGGCCATGGTCATGGGCCTTGGAATGAAGAACGCCCGGGCCAACATGAAGGTCATCAGCATCCTGGGCGTGGCGGGCCTGCTACTCTCGGTGCTCGGCGGGAAATGGATCCAGGGCGGCCCGGTCGAGGCGTGGTTTCATCTCGACGGCACCACGCTCGCTTGGGCCATCATGGGATACGGACTGCTGGCCTCGGTGCTGCCGGTGTGGCTGCTGCTCGCGCCTCGGGATTATCTCAGCTCGTTCCTCAAGATCGGCGCGGTCGGATTCCTGGCCGTCGCCCTGATTTTCATCGCGCCGGAACTGCGGATGCCAGCGCTTACCAGGTTCATCGACGGCTCCGGGCCGGTCTTCGCCGGGCCGGTGTTTCCCTTTGTCTTCATCACCATTGCCTGTGCGGCGATTTCCGGATTCCACGCGATCATCGCCTCGGGCACCACGCCGAAGCTGCTGGCACGCGAAAAGGACATCCGGATGGTGGCTTATGGCGGAATGATCACGGAAATGCTGGTTGGCATCATGGCCCTGGTGGCCGCTTGCGTGATGTCACCTGGCGAGTATTTCGCCATCAACATCAAGGGTGAACCGGCCGCCGTGGTGCAGCAGGTCACCGCCCTCGGCTTTCCGGTCACGGAGCAGGAGATGCAACGGTTGGCCTCCGACGTGGGCGAGAAAAACATGGTCGGACGGACCGGCGGTGCCCCAACCTTCGCGGTTGGCATGGCCAAGATGTTCTCGCGACTGGTGGATGATCCGACGGCCGTGGCCGTCTGGTATCACTTCGCCATCATGTTCGAGGCGCTGTTCATCCTGACCACGATCGACGCCGGCACGCGCGTGGGGCGCTTCCTTCTGCAGGATCTGCTCGGTCATGTGTGGACACCGCTGGGCGACACCCGCTCCACCGCCGGCAACCTGCTGGCCAGCATTGGCTTCGTCGGCGCGTGGGGCTACTTTCTCTATCAGGGCGTGGTCGATCCGCTCGGCGGCATCAATTCGTTCTGGCCGATTTTCGGCGTGGCCAACCAACTCCTTGCCGTCATCGCGCTCTCCCTTGGCACGACGGTCCTGCTCAAGATGGGCAGGTTGCGTTACATCTGGGTCTCCGTCCTGCCGCTGGCCTGGCTGCTCGTCGTGACCATGACCGCCGGGCTGATGAAAATTTTCTCGCCCGACCCACGGCTCGGCTTTCTCAGCGCGGCGCGCGATTTCGGGCGCAAGATCGAGACCGGGGGCAGCGCGGCCCAGTTGGCCGACTGGGAGCACCTGCGGCTGAACAACCACATCAACGCGTTCGTCACTGCGGCCTTCCTCGCGCTGGTGGTCCTCATCGTCCTCGCCAACGCGAAGGTCTGGTGGGACTTGCTTGTCGCTAAAAAGGTCCGCCCACTGCGGGAGGAGCCCGCCACCCTGCTGCCCGCGGGCTCGTGAAACCGCGCGGTCATCCGGGTTGACGGCCAGGTTGGCCCTTGCCTTGCTGGCCTCGCTGAATGGGGAATCGGATCAAGCGGTAGGGACCGGTTCGCGAGGCGAAGAATCGATCTCCAGATCCTTCGCCGCCGCCATGCTTGTGGAGCGGCAAATCTGGAATTGTGCGTCAGGATCTCACTCGCCTGCGGATCGCACGGATCACTTTGACGGCGATTCGGTTTCGGTAAAAGAACTGGATTTCTCGGGGTTTTAAAAAAAATCGGAGTGCGCGAAACCCTGTTCTCCATGGGGTTTGTGAGTGTCATGACCAAGTTGATGATAAACCGTTCAAAAATAATATAAAATATTTCTTGTAAGGAATTCGGTAATTTCGTATTTCTAAAAAAGTCAACCACCCGCAAGGGTATCGACACACACCTGACCACTAAAACTGCTGTTCCACACCAACCTGATCCAAACGACCACCGAATCATTTGAATCACCAAAATTCCACCTGAGGCGCGGGTCCCTTTCCGCACCTCAGGCAGTCCGAAACGGGAAACATCCCTAAACGGCGCGACTCACCGGATTTCACCCTCCGGCCCGTGCCAGTAGCCCGGATCAGACTGTCCGTCTCTTGGGAAAGTCCCATTTCCAAGGTCCAGACGGGAGGAGTTGCTTCCACTGCTCACCCTTACAACCAGCCATGAAAATCAGCCGCTTGGCCGCTACGGCCAATCCGTGCGGAGCTACGCACCCTTGTGCCTCCGCATCCACGTCCCGCGCCGGAAATCCCTGTTTCCTGTCACTCGGGCAATCCCTGAAACACCTTGCCGCCGCAGTGTGCTTCAGCATCCTCAGCCTGCCAGCCGGGGCGTCCCCGGTCAAACTGGCCTGGAATCCAAATCCGGAGACCGACGTCACCGGCTATCGCCTCAGCTACGGCACCAGCCCGGGTTCCTACTCGAACACCCTGGCAACCGGTGCAGTGACCTCCGCCACCGTCAACGATCTTGAGGCGGGCCGCACCTACTACTTCGCGGTGAAAGCGGTGAATGCCGCAGGCCTTCAAAGCGTGGCGTCGAACGAGATTTCCTACGCCGTTCCCGCAGCACCGCCGCCGCCCGCCGGATCCTTGATCCCATCCACCAGCTGGACGCTCAAATCCGTGAGCAGTGAAGAAACCGAGGATGAGGATGGCAGGGCCGTCAATGCATTCGATGGCAATCCGAATACCTATTGGATTTCCCGCTGGCTCACCAACTCCGCATTGCCGCCGCATGATCTCCAGATCGACCTGGGTGCTGCTCAATCCATCCAGGGATTCCGCTACCTGCCGCGTCAGGATGCTTACAATATCGGCAACATCGGGAAGTATGAATTTTATGTAAGCGTGGACGGTGTGAACTGGGGCGCTCCGGCGGCTGCAGGCACCTTCGCCAATACCAAGACCGAAAAAGAGGTGCTTTTCGCCTCCAGAAGCGGGCGGTATGTCATGTTGCGAGGGCTCACCGATTTGGATGGTGGATCGCTGAATGGCGGAATTCTCTGCAGTGTGGCTGAACTGAAACTGATTCAAGGAGCCACCGCCATCGAGGCCCCGGTGAACCAAGCCCCGGTGGCCGCCGCCAGATCCGCAACCACCACCGAAGACAATGCCGTGGCGATTGCGGTCTCGGCCAGCGATGCGGATGGCGATGCACTCACTTACAGCATCGTCAGCGCTCCGACCAAGGGAACGCTCAGCGGCAATGCGCCGAATCTGACTTACAAACCCAATGCCAACGCAAATGGCACGGATTCCTTTAGTTTCCGGGCGAGTGACGGCAAGGCGAATTCCAACACCGCCGTGGTCTCAATCACCGTCACAGCCGTCAATGATGCGCCGGTCGCAGCCGTCCGAAGCGCCACCACCACCGAGGATAAAGCCGTGGCCATCGTGCTCTCGGCCAGCGACGCCGACGGCGACGCGCTCACCTACAGCATCGTGAGCAACCCATCCATGGGAACGCTCAGCGGCAGCGCGCCGAACCTCACCTACACTCCTGCAGCCGATGCGAATGGGTCCGACTCCTTCTCCTTCCGGGTGAGCGACGGCAAGGTGAATTCGAACACCGCCGCCGTTTCGATCACCGTCACGGCCGTGAATGATGCGCCGGTGGCCGCCGCCCAAAACATCACCACCACCGAGGACAAAGCCGTGGGCATCACGCTTTCCGCAAGCGACAAGGACGGAAATCCACTCAGCTACAGCATCGTCAGCGCCCCGACAAAAGGAACCCTCAGCGGCAGCGCGCCGAATCTGATCTACACGCCGAATCCCGACGTGAATGGATCGGATTCCTTCAGGTTCCTGGTGAATGATGGCACGACCAATTCCAACACCGCCACCGTTGCCATCGGCATCACCGCCGTCAACGATGCGCCGGTGGCTGCCGCGCAGGCCGTTTCAACTGCCGCGGACAAGGCGGTGACCATCCTCCTCGCCGCCAGCGACAAGGATGGCGACCCGCTGAGCTACAGCATCGCCAGTGCCCCGGCCAAAGGCTTGCTCAGCGGCAGCGCGCCGAACCTGATTTACACGCCCGCCACCGGTGCGAGTGGCGCGGACTCCTTCAGTTTCCGCGTCAGTGATGGCAAGGCGACTTCAAACACCGCCACGGTCTCAATCACCCTGACGGCCGCCGCAATCGTGAACAAGCCGCCGGTTTTCCAAACCGCCCTCATCAGCCGCGAAGGTGGCAAGACCGGGCAGAGTTTCAGCGGCGAGTCCCTGGCTGGAAGTGCCAGCGATCCCGACGGCGACGCCCTCACCTACTCGAAGGTGTCGGGTCCCGCGTGGTTGCTGATCTCGGCCGCGGGAGAGCTTTCCGGCACCCCCGCCATTGGTGACGAAGGCGCGAATGCATTCACGATTCGCGCCACCGATCCGAAAGGGGCTTTCGCCGAGGCGAATCTCCAGATCGAGGTTCAAGCCGGCGATCTTTCCCTGCCCTGGACTCTTGGCCGCATCGGCAGTCTCCACGAAGGAGCCACCGCCAATGGAAATTCCAAATTGCTCGCAATCAAGAGCTCCGGCCTGCTGGCGGGTGCCGCGGACTGCGGTGTGCTCACGTGGCAGACGCTCAGCGGCGACGGCGAAATCACCGCCCGCATCAACACCCTCGTCAATGTCGGGCGGGACTCAAGGATCGGACTGATGATTCGCGATTCCCTTGCTGAAAACTCCAAGCATGTGTTCATCGGCGTGGATGGTGAAGGCAGCCTCCGCTGGGTCCGGCGCACCAACACGGGCGGTTACACTTCCCTCTCCACCATGGGCAGCGGACTGTCGCAGGACCTCTGGTTGCGCCTCGAGCGCTCGGGAAACATCATCTCCGCATTGGCGAGCAGGGATGGCTCGAATTGGAGCCGGATCGGACGGACGATTCTCTATGCCGGCTCGTCCTGCCACATCGGCCTCGCACTCTGCGGCGGGTCCGACGATTTGAGTTCCGCCATGTTCCAGGATGTGGTCGTGAATCCTTGATATTTCGTTGCTGCTGTACCAGCCGCGCGGTGAGGGGCCCTGCCCTTTGTCGCGCGGCTCTTCACTTGAAATGCACGCCTTGCCACCGCCGGACTTGTAAATGCCCGGGCCTTGGCGAAACTAGCGGTGCATTCGGCTCCCGGGCATCCCGCCGCTCCACCTCCACGATCACTCATGCACTTTCTCGGGATAGAACTTGGACATGGCGGCACCCGCGCGGTGCTGCTGGATCTCGAATCCACCGTGATCCACGCCCAAGCCTGGGTGCCTCACGACTGGATCGAAGGCCTGCCCGCAGGCTACCGCGAGCAACACCCCGGACAATGGATCGATGCCGTGGACCGCGCGGTGCGCCAGTGCCTCGGCTCCCTCGGCGGCCAGAAAGACAGCCTTGCCGCCATCGG
>JBGSUP010000427.1:0-15771 GCA_041753485.1 Akkermansiaceae bacterium | reverse complement strand
GTTTCGGTCAGCCCATAGCCCAGCAACGGGTAGCCCCAGCTCAACTCCTTGCGGATCTTTTTCACATGATCGACCGGACGTGGAGCGCCGCCTGCGGCAAAAGCGGTGGACCGGGTGCGCCAGTTGCTGGGGCCGGAGATGGCGCGGGAGTTGATCGCGCTGCCGCTCACGCAAGGAAATGGCATCTCGGTGGAGGGCTTCGTGCTGCCTGCCAGCCATGCACGCAAGGGCAAGCGGCACCAATTCGTCTTTCTCAACGGCCGTCCGGTCGAGGATGCGGTGATTTCCCGCGCTTTGGCCGAAGGTTTTCGCGGAGCCCTGGCGGACGGCCTGCACCCCGCCGCCTGGCTCTGGCTCGATCTGGAACCCATGCTGGTGGATGTGAACGTCCATCCGGCCAAACGCGAGGTGCGTTTTCACCGGCCCATCGACGTGCGCGAGGCGATTCTCGGGGCGGTTTCCGAGGGGCTGCGGCCACCGCTTCAGCCGCCCGTCCGGCGTGTGGAAACACCACCTCAGCCAGTGGCAGCGGCACCACCTGCACCCGCTGCGGTTTTCCGCGCACCGCAGCCGATGCTGGACACTTGGGTGAAACCCACTGCGACCGCAACAGCGGCGCCTGAGAAGCCGCAGGGCGGCGGCACACCGGAGTTCCGCATCCTGGGCATGCTGCGCCAGCGTTTTGTCGTCATGGAAAGCGACGACGGCCTGGTCCTTTTCGATCCCAAGGCGGCCAAGGAGCGGATTTTTTACGAAACGTTGCTTCGCCAGCGTCAAGGCAGCCTAGCCACCCAGGGGCTGCTGGTGCCAGTGCTGCTGGAGCTGGATCCACGCGATCTCGACCTCGTGCTGCGCGAGCGCGCCGCCTTGGGGGATGCCGGCATCGAAGTCGAGCCCTTCGGTGGCAACACCCTGCAAATCCGCAGCCTGCCCGCCTGCCTCGGCGTCGAGGATCCACGGGCATTTCTCGGAGGCCTGCTTGATGAAATGCTCCACGACCCGGCAGCAGGCACCCGCTTCGCCGCAGACCGCCTCGCCCGCCTGCTTGCCAAGCGCGCCGCAGCGCTTGTGGTGCCAGCACTGGCCGAAACCCGGCCGCTGCTCGCCGAGCTCTTCACCTGCGAGCTGCCCTACTGCGCTGCCGATGGCCGGCCAACCCTCACGGAGTTCGGCATCCGCGAATTGGAACGCAGATTCGGCCTGGGCAAAAACTGATCGATGCGCCGGGAACCCACGCGATCACGTTGAAATTTAATCTTTCAAGTTGTTCAATCTTTCTAAGAAAATGATTGGTTTTGGTCGCGGTTTTTGTTTTTCTCCCCTCGTTCAAGCCACCAATCCGCGAAATTTTTTCAGATTTTCGATGCAGCCGGGATTCATTTGAGGACCATTTTTGCTTGTAACTCATTGCTCCTGAATAAAATAATGTAAGGACAGCGAGATCTTTAAAACGTTCAAAAATATTAAAGATTTTTCTTGTTAAGCTTCATTAGAATTCTATAATGTTGGCCAAGTTGGAGCAGGAAGTGCTCCGATTTTCACCTCGAAAGGAATGAAAATCACCTGGCTCACCTTCGGAATCGTCAGCGCCACCCTGCTGGGTCCGGCCTCCGGTGCGCGCCTTTCGGACCGCTTGGCGGGGGTGCATGAGCGCTTTTTGACCGATCGTCGGGAGGCGCTGCCTTCGCTCAGTGATCCGTATGGCGTGCCGGCAGCGGCGCGGGTGGTGATCGAACCGTCGCGGGAGGCGCTGCGAGAAGGCCTGCCGTGGAAACGCAACGTGGTGGCCACCGTGTTCTGGGTGGGCGAAATGCCGACTGAAAACAATCCGACTCCCAATAACAAAAGCGCTTGGGATCAGAACTGGCAGGAAAACTTCGGCGGCTACGACCATCCTGAGCTCCGGGACGGTTTCGGCCCCCAGGGCTTCATGCCCCAGCTTAATCCGTTTTACATCGCCTTACCCTATAACGATGTCGCCAAGGGCGGCGTCCACCGTCCTGAAGCTTCCGAGGTGATTCCCTGGTTCTGGGAGGCCTACCGCGGCGATGGCATCTCCGTTTGCAAGGGCCGCTGGATCGCCATTCACCACGAGGGTCGCGTTTGCTATGCCCAGTGGGAGGACGTCGGCCCCTTCGAGGTCGATCACTGGCAATACGTCTTTGGCAACGAGCCGCCGCGTGCCAACCGGAATCAAGCGGCCGGCATCGACCTGAGCCCCGCGGTGCGCGATTTCCTCAAGCTGCGCAGCGGCGCCAAAGTCGAATGGCGCTTCGTCGATGAACGGCAGGTGCCTGCGGGCCCCTGGCACAGCTGGTCCGGCGAACCCGCACTGCCGCAATTTTGAACCCTCTCACCCTGACAACTGCTGTTCCACACCCAACCATTGAATGACACACTGAATTAGAAGATTGAGATCATCACCCACCTTTGCTGAGGCCTCATTCGTCCCAATGAGTCCTCAGGCGGCCCGGATCGGGGTTCTGTCCCGAATCGGCAGGGAGAAGCAAAAGCCTCCCCTGCCCTTGCCCGAACCGGGCCGCCCGTCCCTCACGAGTCGTCCCACTCGCGAGGAATCCGACGCAAGGGTTGTTTCCAACCACCCACCCTTACAACCAGCCATGAAAACCAGCCAACGGGCCGCCCTCTCGGCAGCCATCCTCGCCATCGGCGCGCTCGCGTCCGCAAGTGCCCGCGCACAGACAAATCCTTCGATTCCCGTGGGATCGTTGTCGGCCTTCCCGACGGTCGTTCAGACCGGCACCAAGCCCACCCTGACCTGGAGCATCGAACATCCATCCATCGTCAAGACGGTGGTTGATATCGATCCGGACGATGGGACCGTGACCCCTAAAGTGGACCTCTATGTCGATGTCCGGGTTCTGGGTGCAATGGTCGGCAATGGATCCGATTGGTATAAAGTTCAGGCCTTCGTGAAAGCCGATGGCGCCAGTTCGTGGACCACGTTTTTCAATGCCAAGCAGACCGCGGTGAATCCCACACAAATTTACTACACGAAGTTCGTGAGGCAGGCCCGCCCGATCGACTTCAGGGGCAGGGTTGCATCGAACAACAGCAATTCACCCAGCAGCTGGCAATCGTATTATTCCACCGGAACCACCACGAACAACGTCAGGGCGCTGGTGAACGGCGACTCTCCGCCCAACTACGTGCCGGCTTTCTCCAACCAATCAGCGATCAAGAGCATTCTGGCACCCTATCTCGTGAACGGCAAGATCGCCATCGGCCCGATGGACGTCATCTTCCTCTTTGAATTGTGGGGGACGCAAACGAATCAATCGTATTTCGACATGCAGGACCTCGTCGTGCTTGCGACTTTCAGAACCTCTTGAACCTCTCACCGCGATGAACCTCATCTCTAGGAATCCCGCCATGGGATTGGTTTCGAAAACAGTCGCCCTGGCACTGATGGCTTCAGCCTCGCAGGCGGAAACCGAGTCGGTGCCGGCGGCGATGAAAATGTCCGAGCCCGCCACCCACGATCAACTCTCGCTGGCCCTGCGCAAGGCGGACCAGTTGGATCCGATGAAGAACCTCGCTCCGGCCGCGGGCGAGGATCCCTCGATGAAACACCCGCCCAGAGACATCCTCAGCGATTCGGATATCATCTCGTTCCGGGGCCTCGCCACACTGGTCCCGAAACGCGCGATCCTCCAGATCCCCAAGAACCACGCCGGGCTTGTCAAGCTCGAGCCTGGAGCGAAAATTGTCAGCTGGGCGGATTTTTATGCCGCCAACCGCAATTGGATCACCACCGTCGAGGTCAGCCGCGTCCAGGCCGAGGGCAACCAGCCAATCGCCGAAGAGACCCGGAAATTCATGAGCACCTCGCGCAATCTGATCGTCGCCACTTACCACAGCGGGCCGATCTCAGTCCTGCCGCTCAAAGAGCCCGCGCCGGATGCCGCCGCGGAAACCACCAAACAATCACCACAATCCTGAACCATGAAAACTCTTGTCAGTCTGCTCGCCCTCGCTGGTTCGTTCGCGCTCTCCACTGCGACCGGGGAAATCGCCTACACCAACTTTATCCGCCAATTCCAAACCCCTTCCAACGTGGTGTGGGATGCCTCGGCTTCCGTCGATGTGTCGGGAACAAAGCCATCGGATCTCGCCATCAATCCGGGCGGTGCCCGCTTTGAGTTGTGGACAGTGAGCAACTCGCCGCTGGCCAGCTATCTGTTGGATACCGCTTATGTCGGCACCTATGTGCCCGTCGCCCATGTGACGATCCGCTCGGAGGACCCCTACCCGACGATTCTCAGAACCCGTGCCGACCGCCCGTTCTTTGTGGACATCGAGGTTTCCGGCATGCTCAGCGGAGCCAGCGACCCGGTCGCCTCGAAAAGCGTCAAGCTCTTGCGTCACGTCCAGTCTTACGGAGTCGGAGGCACGGGCATCGACCTGGACCGCACCCAAGCCACCCTGCTCTCGCAGGCAATCATTAACACCAACGGCACCCAGACCCTGAGCTATGCCCTGACCTCGGTGCCGGGGGCGGACCGGTCGAAAGTGCGGGGTGAGGAACGCTTCTCGGTGTTCTCCCTGGAGGACAACCGCACTTCGCCGACAGGCGTGAATTACACGGTGCCCGAAACCCAGATTGCCTCCCAGTTCATTCAGATCTGGCCGGTGGCCGACGGGTCGATTTCAGGAATTGCGGATGGGGAGACGATCCGATACGCCCTCCCACAGATCACTATCTCGATGAATGACCTGTATCCCTCCTCGAGCACCTATCTTCAAATCTATCGTGGCAATCAAGTGCTGGGAACCACCGGGACCCTTCTGCCATGGTCGAAAATTCACAATGATTCATTACCGCTGACCAAGGTGGAGGTTCTGGAACAAGGCTACGACAGCTTCTTTGATGGCGACGGCCGGTGGACCATGGAGTTGCTTACCTCCACGCCTTTCGGAGTCACCCGTCTGGATTACGTCACTTTTGATCTCGACCGGACGCTCGACGCGAACGGGGCCTTCGTGACCATCGAGTGAATCAAGGTTTCTTCAACTCCGCCTCCAGTTCCTTCCTGAAATTGTCATTGCGATAGATCAGTGAAAACCGCGCGTCCTTGGATTTGCGCAGCAGGTCCTCCACCTCGGTGAATGCAAGCAGCAGGAACAAGCCCCTTACCGGCTCCCGATGAAACGATTGAGTCCGCGTCACGAACTGGTCCTCCACCGCCCGCTGCTGCTGGTTGGTGCGCAAGGCGCCGTGCTCCCGCGTCACCTGCTTGCGCAGTTCCTCGAAACGCGCCTCCATCAGGTCCGCCGAGGCCTCACGGTCAAAGTAATGGACGGTGAGCTCGTAGAGCTTGCCGCCCAGGAAACGCCCCTCGACCGCGCCGGCCTTGGTTTCCGGCAAAAAACCCTTCCGGGGCTCGATTTTCAAAATCCGCAATCCGGGTTGATCCCCAGGAAGCGAAATGGTAAGGTCCAGCGAATGTCGGGATGCCCAAGTAATCAACTTCTCCGGAGAATCGCCCCAACGCAGGCCGAAGGGAGGATCCAGCACCGCCTGCGCGGCAGCCTGTCCCGCGCCCAGCGTCCAAAGGAGGGCCAGCCAAGCCAGAATGATCGCGCGTCCGGACATGGCGGCAGCTTTGGCGCTTTCCACCCGCTCCGCAAGCTGCGATCCGGCATGGTCCTGCTGGAGTCGATGCTCGCCCTTTCGATTCTCACCGTGATCGGTCTCACGCTGCTCAAGCTTTCGCTCAACATCCTGCATCCCCGGCAGTGGGTCCTACAACAGACGGTGACCGACGCCTACATGAGCTACGAGCGCGCTTTTGCCGAGCGGATCCCGTTTGAGAACCTGCTGGCGTCCAATTCACCGTGGCCGGCGCATCCCACCACCAATACCACCGTGGTCGAAATCGGCCGCCTGCCCGGCAACCGGCCCATCACCGGGGTGGTCACGCGCACCCGTTTTCCGGACGCGGGAAATTATCCGCTCGACGGTGGAATCGGCACCATCGCCACCAACCCCGCGGCCATGAAGGTGTGGAAGGCGCAAAGCGTGCTGACCTATCAGATCGGCAACCGCTCCTATGCCAAATCCCGAACCGTCCTGCGCTCCCAATGAAGACGCCAGTTCCACCCGAAAGGTGCATGGGCGGCCCGCGCCTGATCTTGTCCAGTCGTCTGCGCCGGGCCTTCACGCTCATCGAGCTCACCATCGCCATGGTCCTCGGCATGGCCATCGGCAGCATGGTGATCGCCCTGTTCAACCAGCAACTCGCCTTTCTCCGGCTCTATCAGGCCCAGAGCTTTCTCACCGAAGAAGCCCCTCTCATCAGCATGTATGTCGGCAAACTCGTTGGCAAGGCCGACCGCTTCCGGCTCCATGACTCGGTGGCGGACGCCCTCGCCGGGGACAACCCCCGGCTCAGCGACTCGCCGGTGGTGGTGCTCAACTTCCGCCAGCCGGATGGCACGATGCGCGCGTCGATTCTGTCCTTTGAAGACCGTGGCGAAGGTCCCGCGCTCTATTACTACGTGGTGCCGACCACCGGTCTGCTCGACCCGCCGCAGTGGTTTGTTTCCAACAAGCCCGCAAACGTGATCTTCACCATCGAGCAGGGAGTCCTGCGCATGATCCTCACCGGACCTGCCGGTGAACAAATCACCTACTCGGGAACCATGCAGCAATGAAATCCAGTGCCTCCAGATCCGGCAAACCCGGCTATGTGTCCTACTTCCTGGTGCTCTCCACCGGGATGATCCTAACCCTGCTGATGATCTACACCTACCGGCGTGCGATGAACGCCCACACGGTGCAGTCCAACGTCCAGTTGCGGGTGGACTACGCCGAGAAGGAAGAGGCGGTCCTGCGCTCGATCGTCGCGATCACCCCGAACCGCGCCGTCCGGGCGATGCAGCACAACTCCAACAGCAGTTCAAGCACCCGCAATCCGCTGCGCTGGCAGAACATCTTCACCGAATCACTGGCCATGGCCAATGCCGGCACCTCGATACCCAGCAGCCTGCTTTCCTCCCTCAACATCGCCAATCTCCGCGTGGCCAATACCGGCGATTCGGCACTCGGCACCCCCAGCCGGATTTTCAAGGCCCTCAATGCGGAGACCGGCTACGCCTCGGCTGGCATCAACCGCAGTCTCGGAACCGGATTCCCGGTGCCGCTCAGCACCAGCGACACCAACACCACCGCGCGCGATCCGATCTATCCGATCATCTCGAATGATAAAATCCACGGCACTCTGGCCCAAAGCGGCGTCGGCCTGCCGGTGGCCACCTATCCGAAATTCAACCTCCTCACCTACCCGCAGATCAATTTTGGCTACGCCCGCCCCGGCGATCCGTTTGTGGCCAAACGCAACTGGTGGGGCTTCTCGATGGATGTCGCGGATCATGACGACGACAAAACCCTGGTCGCCCGCTCGCGCCGCAACTTCGTGCTCTCGCTCTATGAAATCCCGTCCCAACTCGCGATCTCCGCGGATTCCTTCATGTCGCTGGGCCGCTTCGAATCCGGCGAGGAATGGCAGAACGTGACCATCGAGGGCGGCGTTTTCGCCGGTAAAGCCATCGTCGAGGGCGAAACCGCGCTTACCGCACTGGCCAGCCGCCGCGGCATGACCTTGTCGGGTGACGCCGCGATCGGCGGCCAGAGCTTTGCCAACAGCCCCTTCAGTCCCGGCGTGCGCGAGGCCTATCAGATCACCACCGGCGAGTTCTTCCCGGTCTCCATGGCCTCGGAAAGCGGCCGCGTCGCCTTCGTCCCCATCAACCGCGGCGCGGATTTCTTCGACCGCTTTTCCCACTCCACCGAAAGCACCACCCTCTCCCCCACCACCTGGAACAACTATTCGATCGGCGCGCTGCAGTGCGCCATGCAGCTCGATGTCACGGATTGTGTCAACTCGACGAACAAGACGCCCACCAAGCTGCGCTTTTCCTACCTCAAGGGCGGTGTGCGCCAGAATCTGGACATCGTGATCGACTCCAGCGGCGTCGTCGGCCTGCCACCGGGCTATCTCTTCGCCGCCAACGAGAACCAGAGTTATGACTTCGGCTCCGCCGTGGTGGACGTGGCCTACGGCAAAAACGGCGTTTATGCCTTCCAGACCGGAGTGACCGGCTTGATCAACTACAACAACGCCCGCTTCGGCGACCCGCTGGTCGGCATTGTGAAATCCGGCTATTACAAGCCGAGTTATCCCTTCGAGGTGAAGACGCTTCCTTCAGGCAAGATCTGTGTCGCACTCTACCCGCAGCGTTTCACAAACTTCCTCGCCTCGCTCAATGCGGACAGCACCGCAGTCAACCATTCAATCGTCGTGAATGTGGACTACACGACCACGACCGGCAGCGTGAACCTGAGCAAGCCGGTCATTCCCTGCACGGAGCTCGACTACGGGGTCATCATTCAGGAATGCGCGGACCTCACCAGCTTCACCAAGGGATTTTCGCTGGTCACCAACCTGCGCACCTACATTGGCGACGACTTCAATGTGGTGGAGGCGACACCGCCGACGGGTTACACTCCCACGGGCAGTTATTTCCCGCCGGTCTCGTTGTTCGCACCCGAGAAGCGCTACGGGGTGGAGGTGGACCCCTTCGCGGTGAGTGTGAGCGGACAGATGGGCTCGCTTGCCAGCGAATTGGCGGCAAACCCGGTTCGCCCAATGGACTCCAAGACGGTGAGCGGCAGTGCCCTGGCCGCCAACCGCATCACGGTCAATTTGCGGCCCATCACCCATCCGGCCGAACTGCCGCCGATCACCATGATGAACTGGTTGCTGGTGCTCGAAGAGCGCCGCAACGAATTCATCGGAAACTGAGCGACCACACTCAGAGTTCGAAGCTGAGCACGCGGATGATGCCCGGTGCGGCACGCAACGCGGCAAGCAGCGCGGCGGGGGGATCGGTGTCCACCTCGATCACGGTCACCGCACGGGTGTGATCGGGACGGCGGCTGAGCGCCATGTTGGCGATGTTGACCGCAGCCCCGCCCAACGAGGTGCCGATCAGGCCGACAATGCCCGGGCGGTCGTCGTTTTCAACAAACAGGAATCGGCCTTGCGGGCTGGTTTCCACATTGTGACCGGCAATGTGAACGATGCGCGGGGCCTTGCCGTAAAAAGTGCCGGCCACGGTGCAGACTTCATCGCCTTTCACGGCGGAAACCTCGATCAGCTCGGTGCAGTTGGTGGCCAGCGCCACGGTGGATTCGGAGACTTGCAGGCCCAGCGCCTTGGCCGCGGCCGGAGCGTTGATCAGATTCACCTGCGCCTCGTCATGCGCGGCGGATAGATAGCCAGTGAGCGTCTTGCGGGTGATCAACTCGGTATCGAGTTCGGAAACCGGGCCGAGGTAGGAAACGCGGATCGCATCGCACTGGGCGGGAGCGATCTTCGAGAGCAGCTTGCCCAGCGAGTTGGCGAGATCGAGGTAAGGGCCCACGCTTTCGAGCGTGCGGCTGTCGAGATTGGGCATGTTCACCGCATTGCGGATCTCACCGGTGACGAGGAAATCGCGAACCTGCTGCGCCACCTCGATGCCCACGTTTTCCTGCGCCTCCGCCGTGGAGGCTCCGAGGTGCGGGGTGAAAACGCATTTTTTCGCCGATAACAACGGAAACTCCGCCGTCGGCGGCTCGACTTCGAACACATCAAGCGCGATCCCACCAAGGTGGCCCGCATCCAGCAGAACCTTGGCGGCGGCTTCATCGACCAGGCCGCCGCGGGCGCAGTTGATGACCAGCGCGCCGGGATTCATCAGGCACAGGCGCGTTTCGTCGAGGATGTGATGGGTCTCCGCCGTCAGCGGAATGTGGAGCGTGACGACATCCGCACCGGTCAGCGCTTCTTCGGGACCTTCCGCCAGCTCCACCTTGAGCGACTGGGCGCGTGCGGCGGTGAGGAAGGGATCAAAGGCGACGACGGTCATGCCGAAGGCCTGGGCGCGCCTGGCGAACTCCGTGCCGATCCGGCCCATGCCGAGAATTGCCAGGCGTTTGCCGTTCATTTCAACGCCTTCAAAGGACTTCCTGTCCCATTTCCCGGCGAGAATCGAGGCGTGCGCCTGCGGAATGTTTCGCGCCAGCGATAGCATCAGCGTGAAGGCATGCTCGGCGGTGGAAATCGTGTTTCCACTCGGCGTGTTCATCACCACCACCCCGTGGTCGGTGGCGGCCGAACGGTCGATGTTGTCCACTCCCACACCGGCGCGGCCAATCACCTTGAGGCTCTTGGCGGCGGCGAAAACCTCCGGCGTCACCTTCGTCTGCGAGCGGACGACGAGGCCGTGGTAATCACCGATGATTCTGAGAAGTTCGTCCGTTTTGAGGCCGGTGTTCACATCCACTTCGATGCCCGGGGCCTTGCGCAGGGCGTCCACGCCCTTTTCCGAGATGGGGTCCGAGACCAGCACGCGATAGTTTGCCATAGGCCGGGGGCTTAAACGACCGCTCCCGGGCTGGCAAGGGTTTGCCGAAAAAATCGCCGCCCGGACGACAGCCCCTCTCCAAATGACGGATCCTGCGTGCGGCCGCACGCAGGATCCGTCATTTTTATCCTCAGCAGGCGGAGAACTTGTTTTATCGGCACGCCGGGTGTCAGGGCCGGGTTGACACGAAGGGTCAGGCAATTAGGGTTGCTGGAGGATCGGGAGAAAATAATGCGATTTCCTGTTTTTGCAGCCCTTGCCTCACTCGTTTCAGCCATCGGTTCGAATGCTGCGGAGAAGTCGCAGCCGGAGGCCGTGCTTTTGAAACAAGCGGCACTGCGCATCGACCAGCAGGTTGCCGCGTTCTACCGGAACCAGAAGCTGCCGGTGCCGCCCGTGACCGATGACGCGACCTTCCTGCGCCGGGCCTTTCTGGTTTCCATCGGCCGGATTCCCACCTCGGAGGAGTCGCTGGCATTCCTGGAGATCGAGGATCCGACGAAGCGCGAGCAGCTGGTGGCGTACCTGCTGAAATCGCCGGGATATTCCAGCCACATGACCAACTGGGCCTTCGATCTGCTGCGTATGACCGATGGCCGGATGGGTTCGACGGCCGGCAACGAGCCATACCGCCACTGGGTGCGCAAGGCGATCGCAGACAATATGCCGTGGAACGAATTCACGCACCGCTTGATTGCTTCCTCGGGTGACGGATGGGACCCGGAGACCGCCGCCGTCGGTTATTACACACGAGACCGCGGCATGCCGCTGGACAACCTCTCGAACACCATGCGGATCTTCCTCGGCGAGCGCATGGAGTGCGCGCAGTGCCACGACGATCCCTTCGGCAGCACCGAAAGGCATGACTTCTATCAACTCGCCGCCTTCACCCATGGCCAGGAACCGCTCCGCCGCGAGTTGATGCAGCCATTGTGGAACGAACTCGGCGATGGCGAGCGCGCCAATTCCCGGGAATACCGCATCGCACGGATCCTGTGGGATCAAATTTATGGCATGTCGCTTGCGGGCAATGGCGCGGGACGCATCCCGCTGCCTGCGGATTATCAATACCGGGATGCGAAACCCGGCGAAATCGTCGGCGCGCGCACGCCCTTCGGGAAAAGCATCCGCATGTCTGAAAAACAAGATGAAGACGACGGCCGGACGAATCTCGCGGAATGGATTGTCGCGCGGAACGATGAACGTTTCCCGGCGGTCATCGCCAACCGCATGTGGAAGCGTGTGATGGGTAAGGGGCTCTACGAACCGGTGGACGAATACGTGCCGTCCGGAAAGACCCACCATCCGCCGCTGATGGATCTGTTAGCAGAACTGATGGTCGGTTTCAACTACGATCTGCGCGCCTTCCAGCACGCCCTGCTGCTGACGCGCACCTTCCAGTTCGCCACCAATCCGAATCCGTCCACCGTCGAAGGCGGTGATGATTTCCACGGCCGCAAGATCCAGCGGCTGTCGTCCGAACAGATCTGGGATTCGCTCATCACCCTCGCCGCCGGTGATCCCGACCACGCACCGGCTCTTTCGCTCAACGATGTGATCCATCTGGATGGCAAGCCGGTGCTCGTCGGGAAAAAATCCATGCCACAACTCTCCAAAGAGGTGCTCGCCCTGAAAACCGAACCGGAACTGCGTGCGTATTTTGCCAGACTCGTTGCCGATATCCGTGGCGGCGGCGAAGCGGACGGCGAGGCCGGCATGATGATGTCACCCGCCCGCCGCCGCTCAGCTGCCGCGATGGTGAGGGCCTCCGAGCTGCCATCGCCCGCGCCACGCGATCATTTCCTCTATCTGTTCGGCGCGTCGGACCGCGAGGTGGTGGATGCCTCCAGCCGGGAGCCCAACGTCGGCCAGGTCCTGTCCCTGATGAATGGCTTCGTGCAGGACCGTCTCGTCAACAACCCCGCCGCCCACCTCTATCAATGCCTGGAAGGCGTCAAATCGGATTCTGAGAGGATCCGCCGCCTCCACATCTCGATTCTCAGCCGTCCACCTACCGACGGGGAAATGTCCTGGATGCTCGATGAAGTCAGGGTTCGTGGCGCGCAGGACGGCTGCCGCAACATCGTTTCCGCACTCGTCATGACGTCCGAATTCCTATTCCTGCAATAATTCAATGTCCACTCATCCCTGGCTCCAGGCCGACGAACCGACCCGTCGGCGTTTCATGTCAAACGCCGCCCGCACCCTGCTGGGCGTGCATCTGCTGCCCGTGTTCGGCCCCACCCTCGCCGGTGCCGCGAGCGCCGTGAGTCCCAAGGCAAAGGCCAAACATGTCATCTATCTGTTCATGGCCGGCGGCATGAGCCACATCGACACCTTCGATCCGAAACCGAAGAAGAAGGATGTGATGGGCAAAACCGAAGCCATTCCCACCAAGGCGGACGACGTGATGCTCGGCCACTATCTGAAAAAGACCGCCGGAGTCATGGACAAGGTTTGTGTCATCAACTCGATGAACTCCACCCAGGGTGCCCACGAGCAGGGCTCCTACATCACGCACACGAGTTATGGCATGCGCGGCACCATCAAGCATCCATCGCTCGGCTCCTGGGTGCTGCGTCTCGGCGGCCGCCTGCATCCGGAATTGCCGGGTTATGTCGCCATCGACAGCTCGCCGGACCTCACCGGCGGCGGGTTTTTCGGCGCGAAATACAACGCCGCGCCGATCGGTAGTCCGGAAGAGGGACTCAAGGATTCGCATCGCGCGGCGGCGGTCAGCCCCGTGGATTTCGAACGTCGGCTCTCGCTGGCGGACAAGTTGAACCGCCAGTTCCACAGCCGCTATCCGAACGCCGATGTCAAAGCCTACGAGGAGCTCTACCGCGAGGCCGTCGCATTGATGAATTCGAAGGATCTGAAAGCCTTCGACCTGCGCCAGGAACCGCAGGCCTCCCGCGACCTCTACGGGCCGGGCCGCTTCGCCCAAGGCTGCATGCTCGCGCGCAGGCTGGTGGAGCACGGAGTCCGTTTCGTGGAAGTCCAACTCGGCGGCTGGGACACGCACTATGACAATTTCACCGGCGTCGAGGGCCGCTGCCGGGAGTTCGACCAGGCCTTCGCCGCCTTGATCACCGATCTGGAGGCCTGCGGCAAACTCCACGAAACGCTGGTGGTCGTCGCCACCGAGTTCGGCCGCACCCCGGAAATCAAAACCGAACACCAGGGCGGGCGGGATCATCACCCCTCCGCCTTTTCCTGCGTTCTCGCCGGCGGCGGCGTCAAGGGCGGCATCCGCCACGGCCTCACCGATGCGGCGGGCGGCAAGGTCAAGGACGGTATGGTCACCGTGCAGGATTTCAACGCCACCATCGCCCACGCGCTCGGCATTTCCCACGAGGAAGTCCTCATGTCGCCCAGCCGACGGCCCTTCACCATCGCTGACAAGGGAAAGCCGGTCATGTCGATCTTCTAGCAAGAATTGCCGTGTCCTTTTCCTCCCATTTTCTCACCGCCAGCGCCATGAAATCAGCATCTTCATGCCCTTCGCGCTGGTTTCCGCAGCTACGGGAATGCTTGTCATGCCGCAAGGCCGCAATACGGCATTGCTAGTGTCAAGGTGGCAGCCGAATGCAACACGGTATGCCTGATCTTTTTTTGGAAATTGACAGGAAACC
This sequence comes from Akkermansiaceae bacterium, assembly GCA_041753485.1. Classification (GTDB taxonomy): domain Bacteria; phylum Verrucomicrobiota; class Verrucomicrobiia; order Verrucomicrobiales; family Akkermansiaceae; genus Luteolibacter. The sequence continues at coordinate 1,702 of JBGSUP010000427.1, read as the reverse complement.
ATCAAGCCAGCATTCTGTTTTCATGAAAACCACGCTCGATCTCCCTGATTCGCTCATGCGGCAGGTCAAAATTCGCGCCGCCACGGAAGGACTCAAGCTCAAGGATCTCGTCGCGGATTTCCTCCAACAAGGACTTGCCCGGACCCAGCCTGCGGATTTGCCGGAGGGCGAATTGCCTTACCACCGCGATCCCGGGTCCGGGTTGCTGGTTTCCCGCACGCTTGGATCACCTGGTTCAAAGAAAGTGAGTCTCGCGGAATCCCTTGCCGCCACCGAACAAGCCAACGAGGAGGAAACACTCAGCCGTGCCGGGATTTTTCGTTGATACCAGCGTCTGGCTGGCGGCTTTTTTTGAAGAGCACGAGTTCTTCACCCGCGCCAACGCGTTCATCAAATCCGGCACCGCCGGAAATCCCGCCTATTTTTGCCGTGCGACCGAACAATCATGGCTGCGGCTGGTGACCACTCCCTCGCTTCACCGGATTTATCATACCCACACCACGACCAACCGCGATGCCATCGTGGTTCTCAAGGACTGGCGCTCCAAAGCCGAAATCCAATGTCTCGATGCGGAACCCGCAGGCACCCGCGAACTCTGGTTGGAACTCGCGGCCATCCCTTCCGCCTCGCCCAAGGCCTGGATGGACGCTTATCTCGCCGCCTTCGCCATCCTTGGCGGATATCCTTTCGCCACACTCGATTCCGACTTCCGCCGTTTCGAAGCCGCCGGTCTCGAACTCTGTCTTCTCACGGAGTGATTCATTCGGCACCGCAAATGGCAGGAAGCTGACGCATCCAGTAGCAGCTCCGCATTTTCTGTGATTCTCCTTGTTTATGGTGGGAGAGTTAGACTAGTAGTTTGGCACCAAAGATTGCCACAATCGCAATCGCATCAATCCCGCAAGCCTCTGCGAAGCGCCCTTCCGCCCCCAAACCCTGAGACGCACTGCCATGAAATCCGTTTCCATTCCACTCGTCCTCCTAGCCATGGCTTCCGCGGCTTTGGCCAATACCGCGCCGACCGTTGTCATCCAGTCCGCCCAGATGCGGCCCGGCACCACGCTGATGGATGTGGTCTATCGCGTGAACGACCCGGACGACGCCACGGTGAAAACCCGAGCGCTGGCCTTCGTCGATGGCGTGCGCTCGTTCGCCAACGTGATCCGCCCGGTCACCTTCGTCGAGGGCACCGCCGCCAAGCTCGGCGATGCGATCCCGGCCAATGTCGATCACACGCTCACCTAGGACGTGGCGGCGGATTGGGATATCGACCTCGGACAGGTGAAGTTCGAGGTGCTGGCGATGGATGGCCGGGGATTGCTGCCGTTTGACTGGATCACGATTCCGGCTGCGGGTGGGAATCCGGCGTTGACGATCAGTAAGGATGCTCCGACCGATGCGCAGATCTTGAATGCTTTACTTTGGCAAAATGCCAGTAGCGACTCTGATCTCACTCTCACCAACGGCAGCCTAATCGCATCCAGTGGCGACTTCGCAGGATGCAGACTGGCAAATGGCGCTATCACCGGAAATTACTAATGAGTCCATATCAAAAGGGACGTGTTATGCGGCATAACGTGTGGTTTCCGAATGAAAGAAGCTTCTGACAATATCAGGCTGTTTTTGCAGACGGCGGAGGTGGGAGACGGCCTCCATCTTCATGCTCTGTTTGGTCAGGTGTTGGAGTTTTCCCATGACTCCG
>JBGSUP010000426.1:0-4531 GCA_041753485.1 Akkermansiaceae bacterium | reverse complement strand
GGCAGCAGCGGAACCACCAACAACGTCTTCAACAAATCCGGTGCCGGCACCCTCGCCCTTACCGCCAACAACTTTTACAAAGGCGACACCAATGTGAATGCGGGAACCTTGATGATCGGTGATGGAGGAACCTCCGGCGGCGTTTCGGATAGTTCCCCTAACATCATCGTGTCGTCCGGCGCGACCCTAGCCGTGAACCGCAGCAACACGCTTACCCAAGGCACTGCCAACCTCATCACCACCATTTCCGGTGGTGGCGGCTTCGCCCAGGCTGGCTCGGGAACCACCGAGTTCATGCTTCCGAACGTTTACACGGGGCCAACCACCGTTGCCTCCGGCACGCTGAAACTGGGTGCGAGCGGAGTCCTTCCGAACACCTCAGCGTTCTCCATTGGCTCCGCCATTCTCAATACTGCGGACGGCGTTGCGGAAACCACTGGAACACTGGCCGTCACCGGCGCCGCCACCGTCAACCTCGGCACCGGAGCTGCCTTGGCTTTCGCCAACAGCAGCGAGTCCAATTGGACCGGCGGCATGCTCAACATCACCGGCGATTTTGTTTCCGGCTCGTCGCTCCGCTTCGGCACCAATGGCAATGGGCTCACGTCATCCCAACTTGCCCTCATCACGATCCATGGAAACGCGGTCCATCTCGCGCTGGATGCCGATGGTTTTCTCATCAGTGGTTATGCCGCATGGATGGCCGCCAACGCCCCGAATACCGGCAACAACCCGAATGCGGATGAGGATGGCGATGGCGTTGCCAACGGCATTGAGTATGTCATCGGCGGACTTTCAGGAACCCACGACGCCAACAAGCTTCCTGTGACCTCCGCCGACTCCAGCTTCATGCTTTTCACGTTCAAGCGTGACCAGAAATCAATCCACACATCCACCCACATCGAGATCCAGGTCGGCCCGGACCTGACAGAATGGCCCACCACCTACGTCGTTCCTGATGTGGCGGCGGCCAACAACCCCGGAGTTACCGTCGTCAAGGGCGTGCCTTCCGGGTTTGATACCGTGACGCTTTCGCTTCCTCTGTCCGGGCTGAAGAAATTCGCACGCATGAAAGTCACTCCTTGATCTGTAGCGCAAGAAGGGCTGTCCCACCGCGCTGTCGGGAAAAAACCACACGTTCGGCAACAAGGATCGGACTTTTGATGTGATCACGAACGGAGGAGGTCCCGATAGCTCGGACGATTGGGTGGAACTGGTGCGCGCGCGACCCAAGGACCGGCCGTTCTTTTTCTGGTTTGCCGCGAGTGACGCCCATCGCGGTTGGGATGTGAGCGATCATGCCCCCAAATACGATCCCGCCGATGTGGTGGTGCCGCCCTACAACATTGATACTCCCGTCACCCGGGAGGACTACACGAAATATTATCATGAGGTCAGCCGCTTCGATCACTTCGTCGGTTTGGTTCGTGACGAACTTGAACGGCAGAGCGTGTTGGAAAACACGCTGCTGGTGGTCGGCACGGACAACGGGCGTCCGTTTCCCCATGCCAAGAGTCGTCTCTACGACAGCGGCATCAAGACGCCATGGGTGGCCGGAATTCCGCGTTTTCTTGGTCTTTCCTCCGAAAGCCTGTGGCAGATGGAGCCAGATGGCCATAGCGCGCATGTGTTCTTATGATACCACAACGCGCGGAGGGCGGGAGGATCGGGTATTGGAGGGATTGGCCGTGGTGTGGAGCGCGTATTTATCCCTTCATTTTGGAAACCATTGTTGCCAGGAGTCTTGGAACGCGAATGGCACGCCCTCCTGCTGGCAGACACGGATGGTGTGTCCCGTGCCGCCGGCTAAGGGATCGTTCAAATCCACAAAGAACAGGGCGCAAGCCGGCTTGGGAAACAGCTCCGAGTGTCCGGTGACCTTCATGGTGTCCCTGATGAGATAGGCGGCTTTGGCGGCAAGCGCTCCCTTCTTGTCGCGTTTGCCGATGAGTCCCTTGATCTTCGGGCTGGCCGTGGCGGTCTTGCAGGCCAGATCGTCCTCTTGAACGCTGCTGAGTGACTCGGGAGAATCATAGACCGCTTGGGAATGGCGCGCGCTTTTCCGGTGGCCTGCATAGGGCGCGACAACCTGGAGAGGCCAAGGGGCCACTTGGGCGCTTCCCTCGCTGAATGCCTGGTCGGTTCCCTCCGCATTGCCTGAGCGAAAGCGCAGTGCGGGGTAGCGCCTCACAAGCATGCTGGCCGTGTGCGTGGCGTGGGCCGCGTCGTGATCCGGGATGGACCTGCGTCCTTCCAGCAGGGCGACCGGTTCAGGAACCGCCTCAACAATCGCAGTGAATTCGGCCAGAGTCATGACCTGGCGTGATGGTTTGGGTTTCACATGGCCGGGCAGGGCTGGATTCCGGCGAGGGCGGACTTCATTTCTGCTTTGGCGAGTTGTTGGTCGTGGTGAGTCTGGAGATTGAGCCAGACCTCGGCGGGCCAGCCGAAGTAGCGTTCGAGGCGCAGGGCGGTGTCCACGGTGACGGCGCGCCTGCCCTTGACGATCTCGTTGATGCGGCGCGGCGGGACGCCGAGGTCCTTGGCCACGCGGTATTCCGAAAGGCCGAGCGGAATCAGGAAGTCTTCCCGCAGGACTTCGCCAGGGTGGATGGGGGCATGTGTTTTCATGGCGGCTGGATCAGTGGTAATCGACGATTTCGACTTCATGGGGTCCGTCCGACTTCCAGCGGAAGCAGACGCGCAATTGGTCATTGATGCGGATGGAGTGTTGTCCCTTGCGGTCGCCCTTGAGGGCTTCCAGACAGTTTTCCGGCGGGACGGAAAGGTGGTTCAGTTCGCAAACGGCATGGAATAGGGCGAGCTTGCGCAGGGCAACACGTTGGATGGCCGATGGGAGAAACCGCGTTTTACGCTCCTCGAAGAATCGGGCGGTTTCCCGGCAGGCGAAGGAACGGTTCATGCGAACGGTTGAATAGTAACGCGGCCCGTTAATGCGTCAAGCCGGGGTTTCATGCTCTCAGACGACGCGGAGGTGTGCGGGCTTCGGCTTCTTCGGTTCCGGCAGCAGCACGGCCCTGCGGGCGGCCGGATCGGGCACGATGCGGAAAAACTCCGCGCCTTCCTCGCGGGTGTGGGTGTTGAGGTAGTGGCGCTTGGCGATGGCCTCGGAATTGCCGGCTTGGAGCGCGGCGTCACCGATGCTGCGGTGCAGGGCGACGTGGCAGAAAATGAAGCTGTGGCGCGTCTCGTCGTGGGTGAGTCCGAAATGCTTGCGCGCCTTCTTGTTGAGCGCCTCGAAATTCGTGGGGATCAGGTCGCCGGGGCGGGATTTCAGCCATGCGGCGAGATTGTCGGGGCGGATGTGCCGCTTTTACCACTTTGATAATCAAAAGGTTGCATGATATTTTGTGGATCTCCTGAACCTTGAAGTAGGGACAAGCCAAGTCCCAGCGCTTGCTGCTGGGAACCGTAACGAATGCGGACCACACTATTTTTTCGGGGGGGCTGGGTGGCGGAAACGGAGCGCTGAGTGTCATCACAATGGGGACTATACAGTTTGCCATTGAAAATGGATGCTCGTCCTGTCCAACCTTCCTCATGAAATTCAAAACACTTCCAATCTTCCTGGCATTCCTCCTGATGGGCGTCGCCGATGCCATGGGTCCTCTGTCGGATGCCGTGAAAACCCAGTTCCAATTGTCGTCCTTCATGGCGACACTGATGCCGTTCTTCGTTTTTATCGCTTTCGCGATTTTCAGCGTGCCCGGCGGGGTGCTGGCCGCCCGAATCGGTAAAAAGAAGGTGCTTTTGCTGGGCCTCGGACTCACCACTCTCGCCGTGGGGGTGCCTGCCCTCATGAATCCAACCTATCCGCTTCTGCTCGGCTGTATCTTCGTTCTTGGGATCGGCACCACCTTCCTCCAAGTCGCGGGAAACCCGATCATGCGCGACGTCAGCGCCGAGGGCGACTACAGCCGGAACCTCGCCCTTGCCCAGGGATTCAAGGGCATCGGCAGCGCCGGCTCCGCGTTTCTTCCATCCGTCGTCGGCTTGGTCGGATTCCTCGCCGCCATGGGCTGGCGCGGTGCGTTTCCCATTTTCTTCGCACTCATGGCCATCGCTTTTGTGCTCGTGCTCTTTATGAAAGTGGATGAGACTCGCGCCGATGTACCACCCAGCATCGGCAGCTCACTGGCCTTGCTGAAAAAACCTACGTTCGCCCTCGCCGTGATCGGCATCTTTGTCTATGTCGGCGCGGAAGTCTGCATGGGCACCTTCCTCAAGCCCACTCTCGCCGGTCTCGGTCTCTCGGCGGAGAAATCCGCGCTGCTGGGTCCCTCGTTGTTCTTCGGTTGCATCACGATTGGCCGTCTCATCGCTGGGGTCATCAAGGTGAATCCGAACGTCTTCTTCCGCGTCTCCGCCCTTCTCGGCCTCATCGGCGTGGGGCTCGTGATGTCAGGAAACCAGGTGCTCGCGCTCGTCGGTGTGGTGCTTGGTGCTTTCGGCTTCGCCAACATCTGGCCGATGCTTTTCTCCATCACCGTGGAGGAAAAACCCGAAGCCG
>JBGSUP010000425.1:0-5759 GCA_041753485.1 Akkermansiaceae bacterium | reverse complement strand
CGCACGAAGCCGAGGCGAAGGCAACGCCCGGCCAGTTCCCGCAGCCCCGGCAGAAAACCTCAATCCACCACCATCGCCCGCTTCCCAGCAGGAGAGAAGCCCCGGCCGGAGCAATGAGGCCCGCCCTTCGAGCGAGGGCGGAAGGGGCCTTCGCAGCCTCGGCGATGGCTGAGAAGCCCGGCCCGGTTCTACTATTCCGCCTCGCGTCGTGTCCGGTCACGGCGGAGTTGTTCGAGGGTTACCCGCGGTCGCAGCAACCAGCGGCCATAAAGCCAGCCTGCCATGCCACCCCCGAAGTGGCAAGCGTGGCCGACTTGAAACCATGAGGCCGTGCCGTGCCTCACGAGCACCCTTCCCAGAGAGGAAAAGCCTGGCAGTCCGAGCTCCGGATTGACCAAGGCCAGGATCAAGGCCGCCACCAGCATGCCCAGACCAAGGCTTCTGCCAGAGACAGGCAGCGGAGCCATCCGCGACTGCGGCGAGAGTGTCGTGAGCAACAACAAAAGCGCCAGACAACCGCCGGACAGACCCACGAGCAGGCCCGTTCCAAGCACCAAATGTCCGATCCCGCCGGCCAACACACCCGCAACGGTCGCCCGCATCATCACCGCCCGCCCGGCAATCTGCTCGATCCGCGAACCGATCACCAACAAAAACACGCCATTCAATGCCGCATGCCACCATGCGCCATGCAGAAAACCATAACTGAAAAGCTGCCAGATCTTTCCGGATCGGAGGCCGTCGCGGCTCAAGCCGAGGGTTTCAAAGCACCAACCATGGGTTTCCGCACCACCCCGCGCCTCCACCCACCACTGGATTCCCGCGATCACGGCCACCCACGCCAGGGATACCGGCGAGTGCAGGATCTGCCGGAGATTCCGCCCGGCATTGGAAAACGAACCACCGGAGGCAGGCATGACGGCGGGCGCTTTGCAGTGGGGAGTGGAAATTCCTCAGTCAACGACCCGCGCACGCGGTTCGCGACGGATCGTATCCTCGCCGCCGGAGCTGGTCACGAAGGGACCTCCCTCGAGCGGAGCCACACCGGTGAAGGCGACATCCGGCATTTCCGAAGGCCGCCCCGCCAGTGGAAAATCCTTGCGCAATGGGAAAAACGGATAGCCCTCCCACATCAGGATCCGCCGCAGGTCCGGATGCCCGGAAAACGAAATGCCCATCATGTCCCACACCTCACGCTCGTGCCAATCCGCACCCGCCCACAAATCCGTCACGGATGGGACCTGCTCATCCTCCGCCACTTGCGCTTTCACCCGCAAGTGCTTCGAGTCATCGAGAGCGGCGATTTCATACACGACCTCAAAACGCGGATCCTCACCAAAATGATCGATGCTGCAAATATCCAACACCATCTCGTAACCAAGCTCCTTGCGGCACGTAGCCAGCACCTCGTGCAGGTCCGCCAGCCCCGTAATCACCGTCTGCTCGCCCCGGAACTCCACGGTTTTCAAAATCTTCCCTGCGAACGAGTCGCAGAGCTTGGTCACATCGGATGCGGCTGACATGGTTGGAAACAATTCAGGACTCCCCGTCGAAAAACACCTTCTTCTGCGCCATCGTGGACTCCTCACCCTCGATCTTGCGCTGCAGTTTCATCAGCCCCTCGATCAAGGCCTCGGGCCGCGGCGGACAACCGGAAATATAGACGTCCACCGGGATCAAGCGGTCGATCCCCTGCAGCACGGCGTAGCTGCGATACATCCCGCCGCTCGACGCGCAGGCCCCCATCGCCACGCACCATTTCGGCTCCGGCATCTGGTCCCAGATCCGCTTCACCGCAAGCGCCATCTTGTAAGTCACCGTGCCGGAAACAATCAGCACATCCGCCTGCCGCGGCGAAAACCGCATCACCTCCATGCCAAAGCGCGAGATGTCGAAGCGGCTCGAAGCAGTGGCCATCAACTCGATCGCGCAACAGGCAAGACCCATCGGCATCGGCCACAGCGAATTCTTCCGCATCCAGTTGATGGCCGCATCCACGCGGGTGACAATCACATTGCCCTCGATTTTCGAGTCATAAGCGGTGTGCACGGTGCTGGAGGCGGGACTAACCATGGTTCGGAAGGGCTGCGCCGGAATCTGGCCTGCAAGCAAGCACCTCTCAAGCCGTTTGTGAAAAAATACGCAGCCTGCGAATTTCCCGGGCGGTGCCGTGGCCGGACGGATCCCTCTCAGCCGGGGTGAAGCACGGCGACTCCAGGCCCATCCTCAATCCAAGGCTTGAGGCCTGCGGATCCGCTCCGCAGGATCGCCGCGGCCATGCTGCAATCCCTCCGCGATCACTTTGGATTCGATGCCTTCCGCGACGGCCAGGAGCCGGTGATCCGCGCCTTGCTCGATGGCCGGCCCGCCCTTGCGGTGTTTCCGACCGGTGGCGGCAAATCTCTCTGTTACCAACTCCCCGCGCTGCTGCTGGATGGACTCACGCTGGTGATTTCCCCGCTGATCGCGCTGATGAAGGACCAGGTGGATGCACTCACCGCCAAGGGCATCCCCGCCGCGCGTTTGGATTCGACCCTCGGCCCGGACGAGTTGCGCGTGCTTTATGAACAACTCGAAACCGGTGCCGTCAAACTGCTCTACATTGCCCCCGAGCGCCTTGCCAACGAGGCCTTCCGCAAGCGCATCAAGCGGCTCTCCGTCGCAATGATTGCCATCGACGAAGCCCACTGCATCTCCGAATGGGGACACAACTTCCGCCCGGACTACCTGAAACTCGCGCGCTTCTGCCGCTCGCTCAAACTCGCCCGCGTGCTCGCACTCACCGCCACCGCCACACCCAGGGTGGCGCGCGAGATCCGCCGCCATTTCCGCATCGCCGCCGCCGACCACGTCCAGCTGAGTTTCCACCGCCCGAACCTCGACCTGCGCGTCACGCCATGCAAAGCGGCGGAGCGGAAGACGCTTTTGTTAGAAAGGCTGGCCCGTATCGACGGCGCGGCGGTCGTGTATGTCACGCGGCAGGAAACCGCCGAGGAAGTCGCCACCTATCTCGCGAAACTGGGCGTCTCCGCCCGCGCCTACCATGCCGGGCTGCCGGATGATTTCCGCGCCGACGCTCAGCGCGCGTTCATGGCCGGCGAGACGCGGATTATCGTGGCGACCATCGCCTTTGGCATGGGCCTCGACAAGGCGGACATCCGCGGCGTGATCCATTACAACCTGCCCAAGAGCCTGGAAAATCACACCCAGGAAATCGGCCGCGCCGGCCGCGACGGCCTGCCCGCCGCCTGCGAGCTGTTCGCCTGCGGCGACGACCTCATCGTGCTGGAAAACTTCATTTACTCGGACACGCCATCGCCGCGCGCACTCGGCAACCTGATCGACCGCGTGCTCAGGCTCGGCGAGGTGTTCGATATCTCCGTGTATGACCTCTCCGTCACCTGCGACATCCGCACCTCGGTGATCTCCACCCTGCTGGCCTATCTCGAAACCGAGGGCATCCTCGAAGCCACCGGCAGCTTTTATGGCAATTACCGCATCAAACTGCTGCGCTCCCGCGAGCAACTTTCGGCTGGTTTCTCTCCGGCGGAAAAAAAGTTCACGGCCCGATTGTTGGATATCGGCAAACCCAGCCGCTCGTGGCTCACCTTCGAGCCGTCCGCCAGCGCCTCGCAACTCGGGGTTTCACGCGAAAGGGTCGTGGTGGCCCTCTCCTCGCTTGAAGCCGCGGGCGACGCCGCCCTCACCGTTTCCAGCGTGCGCCAGGGATACCGCTTGAAGAAGGTTCCCGGCGATCTGCGCCTGCTCGCAGGCCGCTATGCGGAAACCTTCCGCACCCGCGAGTCAGCGGATCTCGACCGGCTCCGCCAGGTGCTCGGGCTCTCCTCGCACCGCGGCTGCCTCACCGGCTATCTCACCAGGCATTTCGGCGAAACCCTTGCCGCCCCCTGTGTCCACTGCGACCGCTGCCGCGGCCTGCCCGCAACGAAAATCAAACGCCCGCCCGCCCGCAAACCTTCCGATGAGGAGTGGCAGCTTGTGCAAAGCCTTACCGGGGAAAACCACGCCGCACTCGCCACTCCGCGCCAACTCGCCCGTTTCCTCTGCGGCATGTCCAGCCCTGCCGCCACCCGCGCCCGCCTCAGCCGCCACAACTCCTTTGGCCTGCTCTCCGATCTCCCTTTCGCCGATGTCCTGGCCATCACGGAGGCATTGTGAGTCTCCAGCGGCTCAAAACCTCAGCTTCGCGGGCTTCATCGCGGCACGGTTCAGCTTTTCGCAGGCCAACCGGCACAACTCGAACACCATCGGATCAGCGATGGCGTAGAGCACCTGCGGCCCCAGCTTGCGGCGGGAAACCAGGCCGACGTCGTAGAGCAGCTTCAACTGCTTGGAAATGTTCGCCTGGCTGGTTGTCAACCGCTCCACGATCTCTGAAACACCGAGTTCACCCGCCTTGAGTTCCTGCAGGATCGCCAGCCGGGTCGGCTCGGCGAAGGCTCGGAACAAAGTGGCCACGCGTTCGAGTTGCTGCAAATCGAGTTTCATTGTCCGCCAGACTACCCATGGAAAAAATCCCTTGCAAGCATAATTATGTAGCTATATGGTGATTTTACAGACTCCTACCCAACGCAACCCCATGAAAGTCCAAGCCAAACAAGTTCAACAAGACCTCCAATCCGGCAAGCGCGTGGCGCTCATCGACGTGCGCACGCCCGTCGAACACCGCGAGATGCACATCGCCGGCTCGCGCCTGATGCCGCTCGACAAGCTCGATCCTGCGGCCGTTAGAGCCGCCGCCGCGGGCAATGACAGCTGTGTGCTGATCTGCCGCAGCGGCAAGCGCGCCGAGCAAGCCTTTCAGAAACTCAAGGCAGCGGGCCTCGGCGATCTCGCCATTCTCGAAGGTGGCGTGACCGATTGGGAATCCGCCGGCTTGCCGCTTGAACGCTCCGCCGGCAAGCACCTGCCACTCATGCGCCAGGTCCAGTTGATCATCGGCGTGCTCGCGCTCACCGGCTCGCTGCTCGCACTGACGGTGGACAAGAATTTCGCCATCATCCCCGCCATCCTCGGCGCCGGATTGACGATGGCCGGCTCCACCGGCTGGTGCGGACTGGCCATCCTGCTGTCCAAAATGCCGTGGAACAAAGTGGAGTGCGGCGGCGGCAATGTGAAGTCCTGTTCGGTTTGAAATCCCCCACCCCGTCACCGCCGTGTTCCTCCGCCAAATCACCGATCCCGCGCTAGCGCAAAACGCCTACCTCATCGGCTGCCAGCGCACGGGCGAAGCCATCCTTGTCGATCCCGAGCGCGATCTCGACCGCTATTTCCAGCTTGCGGCCGAAAACGACCTGCGCATCACCGCCGTCGCGGAAACCCACATCCACGCCGACTACCTCAGCGGAGCGCGCGAACTCGTCGAGCGGCATGGCGTGACTGCCTATCTCTCTGCGGAAGGCGGGCCGGACTGGCAGTTCGAGTGGGCGAAGGGAAATCCCAGCGCCCGCTTTCTCAAACATGGCGATGTTTTCCGCGTCGGCAACATCGAGCTGAAAGCCCTGCTCACGCCCGGCCACACGCCGGAGCACCTGAGTTTCCTCGTCACCGACATCGGCGGCGGGGCCGACGAGCCGGTCGCCTTCCTCACAGGCGACTTCATCTTCGTCGGCGACGTCGGACGTCCTGATTTGTTAGAAAGCGCCGCCGGCCAGGCCGGGGTGATGGAGCCGAGCGCGCGCACGCTTTATGCAAGCCTGCGCGCCACGGCGGATCTGCCGGAGCACCTGCAGATTCTC
>JBGSUP010000424.1:0-3041 GCA_041753485.1 Akkermansiaceae bacterium | reverse complement strand
GACTTGGGCGTAGATGTGTTGGTTTGAGTAATGAACGGCCAGACGAGGGCGCTCCGATGTTCCGGTCACCTTGCGGCGAGCCGGTGTTCGCGACCGGGCCCAGTGCTTGCGCGGGTGCCTCGACCGCGGCCGGCTCGATGAATGCTTCCTGGGCTGGCGTTTCGTTTTCTGGAATTGTTACCATGATGTGTGTCTGGTCAGGGCGTTAGAATTGGAGGCCTGCTTCACGCGCTGCATCCGCGAGGGCTTTTACTTTTCCGTGGTAGAGGTGACCACCGCGGTCGAAGACCACGGCGCTGATGTTGGAACCCTTGGCGCGCTCGGCGAGGAGTTGGCCGACCTTGCGGGCGCTCTCGACGTTGGCGGAGGCATTCTCGAAGCTCTTGTCCATGGTGGAGGCGGAGATCAGGGTTTTGCCCTCCGAGTCGTCGATGACCTGGGCGTAGATGTGTTGGTTCGAGTAGTGGACGGCGAGGCGCGGGCGCTCCGCAGTGCCGGTGACCTTGCGGCGGATGCGTTTGTGGATGCGCTGGCGGATCGTCTTGCGATTGATGGTGCTCATGGTGCCGGAGATGGTTGGTGGTTATTTGCCGACGCTCTTGCCTTCCTTGCGGCGGACGTGTTCACCGACATAGCGGACACCTTTGCCCTTATAGGGCTCCGGTGGATAGAAGCCGCGGACTTCGGCGGCGAACTGGCCGACGACCTGTTTGTCGATGCCTTCCACCTTGATCTTGGTGTTTTCGTTCACGGTGACGGTGAGGCCGGAGGGAATCGGGTGAAGCAGCGGATGCGAGCGGCCGAGCGAGAGGTCGAGTTCCTTGCCCTTGACGGCGGCACGCAAGCCGACGCCATGGATTTCAAGATCCTTCACGAAGCCTTGGGAGACTCCGATGATCATGTTCTGGACGAGGCTGCGGGCGGTGCCGTGAAGCGCGCGGTGCTGGCGCAGCTCGGAGGCACGGGAGACGACGACGTTGCCGCCTTCATTCTTGAGTGAGATGCCTTCGGGAAGGTTGAAGTCGAGTTTGCCCTTGGGGCCTTCGACAATCACCGTGCGGCCGTCAAGTTTGACGGCGACTTTTTCCGGAAGCGAGATTGGTTTGAGTCCGACTCGTGACATGATGGTGTTTTCCTTTCGCGAGTATGGGGTTTACCAGACGTTGGCGAGGAGTTCGCCGCCGAGTTTCTGACGTTTTGCGTTGCCGCCGGACATCACGCCTTTCGAGGTCGAAAGGATGGAGATGCCGAGGCCAGACATGACGCGCGGGATTTCACCGGCACCGACGTAGTGGCGGCGGCCGGGAGTGGAGACGCGCTTGAGATCGGTGAGGACGGAGCGGCCGTCAATGAACTTCGGTTTGACCTTGAGTCCGGTGCGGGTGCCGGTGACGACCTCGTAGTTCCAGATGTAGCCTTCTTCCTGAAGGATCCGGGCGATGTCCGCCTTGATCTTGGAATAGGGAGCGGTGAATTCCTCGTTGCCGGCGCGGCAGGCGTTTTTGAAACGCGTGAGGAAATCGGCGATGGGATCGGTGAGAACTGCCATGGTGGTGATTCTTTGAAGTTGGGTGGAGGTTTGGCAGCTCAGACTGCGACGGGCTCTTCGGCCTCGTTGGCTTTCTTCATGTCGCGGAACGGCATGCCGAGCTCCATGAGCAGGGCGCGTCCTTCGGCATCGTTCGGGGCGGAGGTCACAAAGATCAGGTCGAAACCGATCGGACGCTTGATCTGGTCGATCTCGATTTCCGGGAAGATCGATTGTTCCTGGATGCCGCAAGCGTAGTTGCCGCGGCCGTCGAAGGACTTCGAGGAGATCCCGCGGAAGTCGCGGATGTTCGGCGCGGTGACGTTGATGAAACGGTGCATGAATTCCCACATGCGGGCACCACGCAGCGTGACGCGGGCACCGAGGACTTCGTTCTCGCGCAGCTTGAAGTTGGCGACGGACTTCTTCGAGTAGGTGATCGAAGGCTTCTGGCCGGTGATCTTGGTGATCTCGTTGACGGCGTCATCGACGGCGACCTTGCGGTCCGGGGCCTTGCCCATGCAGGAGGTGACGACGATTTTCTCGAGGCGGGGAACCTGATGAAGGTTGGTGTATCCGAGCTTCTTGGTGAGAGCCGGGACGACCTTCTCGTTATAGTATTGTTGCAGTGCTGGTGTGCTCATTGTTTTTGCGGGTCAGCGCGGTTGGTGTGGCGCTTAAGCGCGGGCGGAAGCCTGAACGCTCCTCTCGAAGCGGAGTGCTTCAGCCCACTTTCTTGACGTTGGAGATGTGGATCGGGCCGTCGATGGTCTCGATGCCACCGATCGAGTCGGCTTCGGTGGGTTTGGTGGCTTTTTTGATCGGGCGGACGCCTTCGACGACGACGCGGCCTTTTTCAGCGTTCACAAGCAGCACGGTGCCGCGCTTGCCTTTGTGGTTACCGGTGATGACTTCGACTTCGTCGCCTTTTTTGACGTGGGTCTTGATGCGGCTCATGTGGTTGAAATGGTTGGACTTGAGGGACTCAAAGTACCTCGGGGGCGAGGGAGACGATTTTCATGAACGACTTTTCGCGGAGCTCGCGGGCAACAGGGCCGAAGATCCGGGTGCCGCGCGGGTTGTTGTCCTTGTCGATGATGACGATGGCGTTCGAATCGAAGCGCAGGATCGAGCCGTCGGCGCGGCGGATCGGGAATGAAGTGCGGACGACGACGGCCTTGACGACACTGCCCTTTTTGACGGCGGCGGTGGGGATGGAATCGCGGACGTGGCAGGTGATGACATCACCGATGCATGCGGTGCGGCTGCGTTTGCCGAGCACGCCGATCATTTTTGCGCTGCGGGCACCGGTGTTGTCGGCGACGGCGAGCATGGTTTCCATCTGGATCATGGCAGTTTAAGAATTTGAAATTTGAAATTTGAAATTTGAGATTCGGCGGAGCCGGTCTCAGTGCGAGAGCACTTCGGCGAGGTTCCAACGCTTCAGTTTGGAGAGCGGCTTGGTTTCGACGATGCGGACGCGGTCGCCGATCCTGGCCTGGCTGTTTTCGTC
>JBGSUP010000423.1:0-3863 GCA_041753485.1 Akkermansiaceae bacterium | reverse complement strand
ATGCGACCGCCGGCCAAGCGCTGCGTTTCGCGGTGCGGATCCGCAACTGCGGCGGAAGCAGTCTGGGCCGCGCGTGGCTCACCGAATCGCCGCCGGACCCGCGCCCGGACCTCGAGGAGTTCCAAGTCCTGCGCGAGCCCGGCGAAGAGGAGCGCAATCGTTTCGACCGGACCTTCGCGTATTTCCGCTGGCAATGGCTGCTGCTGCGCAGCCGCCTGTTTACCGATGGCTTCTCGCAGGATGAAATCCGGCTGAAACCCGGCGAGCAAATGCGCGTCTTCATCGAGGTCACGCCGCTGCGCCGCGGCGTGATCCGCCTGCATGACCTGCGCGTGCTGCTGCCAGATCCCTTCGGGCTGTTCCAGAAGTGCGCCAGGGTGAAGGCCGCGCCCGGTACGCTCATCGTGCTGCCGCGCCGCCACGCCATTCCACCGATCGAACTGCCCGGCGGCGCCGCCTTCAAGATCAGCGGTGAAACCAACACCAACGCGATCGGCACTTCGGGCGAATTCGTCGGCCTGCGTGACTATCGGCCCGGTGATCCGCTGCGCCAAATCCACTGGAAAAGCTGGGCCCGCACCGGACGGCCGATCGTCAAGGAGCTCGAGGACACGTATTACCCGCGCTATGGACTGGTGCTCGACACCTTGTCCACCGAGCGGACCGATCAAAGTTTCGAGGAAGCCGTCTCGGTGGCCGCTTCGTTCGCATCGACCCTCGACACCAGCGAGTCGCTGCTTGATTTGATGTTCATCAAGAACGAGGCGCACATCGTGACGGCCGGCCGTGGCGTGGAGCGTGCGGAAAAACTCCTCGAAGTGCTTGCCGGCGTCACGCCCACCCGGACCGGCGACCACAAGGCGCTGGCCCAGCTCGTCCTGCGCCATAGCGACGACCTGACTTCATGCGTGGTGATTCTCAACGGCTGGGACGATTCGCGGGCGGATTTGCTGCGCACTCTTGAAAGCGCGGGCATTGTCTGCGTGCCGATCCTCATCGGCCACGGCCAGCGCCCCGCCGGAGCCCCCGGCCACTGGCTGGAATCCGGCCACATCGCCCGCGATCTCAAACAGCTCCCGATACGCCTCTGAAACCTTGAATCCGGAAATCCACATTCAACGCCCGCACCAGGCACCCCGGCTTGTGTTGGGAAGCTCGCTGTTGTTTTGGGGGGCGATGACGGACCGGCCCTTGCTTGGGCTGCTGCTGGCACTGGTCACCGAGAGTCGCCACTGGACGCGCGTCCGCTGGGATTTCGATGACGAAACGTGCGGCCGCGTCTGGCAATTCTGCTCGCTCGGCATCGCGCTGGCAGCCGTCCTGATCTGGCTGGACGGCAGCCGTTACACCGCCCTGCCGAGCCTGCTCTCGTGGTTGCCGGCCTTGTTGATGCCGATGCAGTTCATCCAGTCCTATGGCCTGCGCGATTCGCTGCCGCTGAGCACCTTTTCCTTTCTTGCCAAGCGCCGCCGCCAACGCAACAAGCGACTCGGGCTGATTGAGGACAGCACGCATTTCAATTTCGGCAATCTGATGTTCGCAACCATCCTGGTGGCAGCCGCGGTCGGTTCGAAATCCTCGTCGTGGCTGTTTCTACCAGGCCTTGTTGGGCTGAGCGGGTGGATGCTGTTATCGGCCAGTCGCTCGCGGCCCATCGTGCTGCTGCCGGTGCTGATGGTGGCGGGCTTGCTGGCACTCGGCGGCCGGATCGCCCTGGAGAGGGCGGACGACTGGCTCAGCGGGGCCGGCGGTTACCAGCGCGGGCGTTTCGATCCCAATTTTTCCACCACCCTGATCGGCACGGCGGGTGCCATCCAACAATCCACCGACATCGTCTGGCGCCTGCTGCCCGGTGAAAAATCAGCCCCTCCACGACTGCTACGGACCGGCACCTTCAACACCTTTTTGGGGGTGAACTGGCAGAACCAACGGGTCCCCGCCACCGACTTCACGGATCTCGACACCCGGCTCATCGCCGGGGAGGCATACTACCTGCTTCAGGATAGCGAACTCGCCGCAAATCCCGCCGGCCTGCCGTATTTCAGCCTGCGCGGGACCGCTGCGGAGGAGAGCCCGCTGCCGCTGCCCGGTGATGCGACCATGCTGCGGGACTTTGAACTTGATGGCGTCGAGCGCAACACCTTTGGCACCGTTCGCATCTTCCCCACCCGCCCGGTCATCGATGGAAGCGTGTTCTGGAGAGGCGGAACCAACCCCGAAAAACCGCCGCTGCCGCATGAGGACCTGCGCATCCCGATTGCCGAGAGGGATGTCATCAGGGAATTGATCGGCGAGCTCGGCATCCAGCGCGATGCGGAGCTCCGCAGCAACCTCGCGGTCATCCAAACCTGGTTTCACAAGAATTTCCGTTACACCCGGAACCTCACCATTCAACACCCGCTTTACCGCATCAGCAGCCCGACCGCCATCGCCCGCTTTCTGAAACAAACGCGTGCCGGGCATTGCGAATACTTCGCCACCGCAGCGATCCTGATGCTGCGCGAGGCCGGCATTCCGGCACGCTACGCGACCGGCTACGCGGTGATGGAGCGCGACATGAAACGCGGTGGTTTTGTGGTCCGCGGCACCCACGGCCATGCGTGGTGCCGGGTCTGGGACAGCGCCAGCGGCATGTGGATCGATTTTGATCCCACTCCACCGGACTGGTTCGCCGCGATGACCGGCACACCGCCCTTGATGCAGCGCCTCAACGACAACCTCAAGCGGCTGCGCGAGGATTTCTTTCTCTGGCGGAACCGGCCCGCCAACCGCCTGGCCGTCTCACTCGCCACCTTGGGAGTGGGCATCGCCGTCGCCGGATTCATCACCAAACGCCTCTGGCGTTCGAAACGCCGTCTGGCCGACCAAGTCCGCGCCGGAGGCTACGCGGGATCGGTCATCCGGACGCCGCTGCATGATCTGGAGGCGCGTGCGCGAAAATCCCTCGGCGAGCGCCCGCCCGGCCAACCATTCGGCCAGTGGCTCATCCGCCTCCGCGCTTCACTGCCCGACAGTCCGGCGCTGGATGAAGCCATCGCGCTCCACCAGCGGCTGCGTTTTGATCCCGCCCCGCCGGAGCCCGCGGATCAGGAACGCCTGGCCCGCCTGGCCAAACAACTGGATGGCATGCTCAAGCGGATTTGAGCCGAAGCGGGCGCAACCTGTCGGCAGCCAGTTATTTCTTTTCCAAACCGGGCGGCCGCACGCCTCTCTGGCACTTCGGGCACCAATAGGTCGAGCGCTGGCCGAGCACCGCCTGACGGATCGGCGTGCCGCAGATGCGGCAGGGCTCGCCCTTGCGCTCATAGACGAAGAGCCGCTGTTTGAAATACCCGGGCTCACCATCGGCATGGAGAAAGTCGCGCAGGGTGGTGCCACCCTCGGCGATCGCATCGGCCAACACCTCGCGGATGGCGGCGACAAGTTTTGCCAGCCTCGCCCTGGAAACCCGCCTTGCCGGCGTGTGCGGCAGAATACCGGCGCGGAACAAGGCCTCAGACGCATAGATGTTACCCACCCCGACCACCACTTTGGCATCCATGATGACGGATTTAATGGCGGCGGATCGTTTCGCACAGGCGGCCTGCAGATGCGCCGCCGTGAAATCATGCTCCAAGGGCTCCGGACCAAGGTGTTTCAGCAAGGGGTGCGCCAATGGCTCCCCGGTAAGGCGCAGCACCAGACCAAAACGCCGCGGATCGTGAAAACGCAGTTCCCTGCCGTTGCCGAGGCGGATCGCGAGGTGGTCGTGCGTCTTCCAGGGATTCGATGGCGTAACCACACGCAGGCTGCCAGACATGCCAAGGTGGATGAGCAGCGTGCTCGCGTCATCGATGTCGAGCAGCAGATACTTCGAGCGGCGG
>JBGSUP010000422.1:0-4155 GCA_041753485.1 Akkermansiaceae bacterium | reverse complement strand
GCCCATCCGCCGCGCTGGGCGGAGTTCCGCGAAGAGCGCTCCAACGAACGTTTCCGGGCGCGCCTTTGTGAATGGGCGCGTGGTGCGCGGACCGGTTGTTAGAGCGGACGTTCCGGCTGGCTCAGGACGAGCGCCGTATCTGCTCATGGAGCAAGCGTGTGGTGGCATCCAGGATCTTTTTCAAGCGGCGCGCGCGCCACCCGCTGGAAGTGAGGAACCACGGTGGGAATCGCCGGTTTTGAGCTGCCCTGAAGGTTTTCCGGGAGAAGGAAACGGCCTCGCCAAGGGTGACTGCCGAGAGGTTCGCGAGATTCGGCCGGCAGGAGAACGCCTTCTTCCAGGAATCGATCACGATGTCATACTCATGATAGCCGATGTATTCCTGCGGGAGTTCCGGCGGGGTGCCGGAGCGCTGCCTGACTTGTTTCACCTCTTTATCATAGGCCGCCGTGTTGCCGCTCAACTGGCCTTTGCGCTTGCGGTGGATGCCGGTGAGGGTGTTGAGGCAGTGGTATTCCGCGTGTTCCGCCATTCGTTTCCAGAGATCGAAGTCGCCGGCGAGGCGCAGGGAGTCGTCGAGTCCGCCCACCTGGTCCCACAGGCAGGAGCGCCAGAACAGCCCTTCCTGCTGGATGAAGCCGTTTTTGTCTCCAATGTAAACACCCCTTGCAATGTCGGCGCGGGTTCGCGGCTGCGGATCGGAAAGCAGGGAAAGAAACCCCACATCAGCCATGATCGCGGTGCGGCCGCTGATCAGGGCGGCCTCCGGCTGGTGGCGCAGAAACGAGGCGACCGCAGCGAGTGAACCCGGTGCCAGAAGGTCGTCCGCGTTGATCCAGGTCATGACGCACGGGTCCCCGCCGGGCCGGGCATGGGCGAAGCCGCGGTTGATGGCGTGATACATCCCCTCGTCCTTTTCGATCACATGGCTGAACTCGATTCCGCAGCAGAAAACCGGGAAGGTTCCCTCCGCCAGCCACCGCTGCCATTTTTGAAGGACGGCCGGTGTTCCGTCGGTCGATCCACCGTCCTGGATGTGATAACGGATCGTGAAGTCTCCCGCCTGGGATATGACCGAGAGGATGGTTTGCTCGATGAAGTCCTCCAGATTGTAGCTCGGGGTGACGATGACGAAATGAATGGGCAATCCGTTCATGGCCGGGGTGGGTCGGTGATCTTGCGTATGGATTTGCCGATAGATTTCAGCAGGCGGGTGAATGGCCGGATCGGGCCGTATTCATAATCGGCGATGATCTTCCCGAAGTTTGCCACTTTCCGCTCCAAGTCATGCATCTTCTCGCGAGTCTGCAGGGCGGAGAGAGTGATGAAGGAATCCTGGATGTTGGCCGGCGAGGTGAAGTGCCTTTCAAGCTCGGAATGTTCGTTGGCGACGTAGTAGCGGCTCAGACCGTCGAACAGGACGAAGCGATAGCCGTGAAGCAGAACCAAGGGCTCCCAGTCTGCGTGGCATTCCTCCGCAGAGCAGGGCATGGTCGCCTCCACCACCAGAATCATCGGGCGGAAGTTGACGAAATCCATTCCCTGGAGCACCGAGAATTCCCCACCTTCCACGTCGATCTTGAGAAAGTGAATCGGCTCGGTGGCATGTTCCCGACAGATGGCGGCCAGAGTGGTGCATTTCACATCATATTTTCTGAGGTGATAACCAAAATCGCGCTCGTGTCCTGCCGCGATTTCGGGATCGGTGGTGGACAGGCGGGTGTCCTCGATGACTTCGTAAAACGTCGCGGTGGATTCGCCGGAGCCGACCAGATTGACAAGATTGATGTCGCGGGGCCGCTCTTTTTGCAGCACTTCCTGCCAGGAACTGACGGGCTCCACGTTGATGCCGTGCCAGCCGGCCTCGTAGAACAGGCGGGTGACGCTGTCGGTGTTAGGGTCGTTGGCCCCGATGTCGATATAGAAGCCGCGAGGCACATCAGCGAAGGCACGCCAGAGCAGGATGTCTTCACAGTTCTGGGCGTAGGAGACAAGCTCCTTGTGACGTCTCACGCCGTCCTTGGTTGCTGTCTCATTCATGGTTTCATCATCGATGTTAGTGACGAGTTATGGCTGTGAACCGCCATCGTGGTGATATTGCAGCCGATGGAGATGGGAGTAAAGACCGTCCTTGTCGCGGACGAGTTCCTGGTGGGAGCCGCTGGCGACGAGCCGGCCGCTCTGCAGGACGTGGATGGTGCCGGCGTTGCGGATGGTGGAGAAGCGGTGGGCGATGACGATGGTGGTGCGGTCCCGCATGAGGTGGTCGAAGGCAATCTGGATTTGCTGTTCGGACTCACTGTCGAGTGCGGAGGTGGCTTCGTCGAGCAGCAGGATGGGTGCATTCTTGAGGAAGGCGCGGGCGATGGAGATGCGCTGGCGCTGGCCGCCGGAAAGGTTGCTGCCGTTTTCACCGACGAGGGTGTTGTAGCCCTGCGGTTGTTCGAGGATGAAGTCATGGGCGAAGGCGGCGCGGGCGGCTTCCTCGACTTCCGCATCGGTCGCGTCCTGGCGGACGAGGCGGATGTTGTTGCGGATGGTGTCCGAGAACAGGAAGGTGTCTTGGCTGACGAGAGACATCTGGCCGCGCAGCGACTCGATGGTGACATCGGCCAGGTCCTGGCCGTCGATGAGGACCTTGCCGGTGTTGGGAATATAGAAGCGCTCGATGAGGTTGAGGATGGTCGATTTGCCACTGCCGGACGGCCCGACCAGCGCGGTGACGGTTCCGCCCGGGCAAACGAGGCTGACATCATGCAGCACGGGCTGGCCGGCGAGGTAGGAAAACGAGAGGTCGCGAAGTTCGACCTGGCCCTTGGAGATGGCGAGTGGAGGGGCGGATTCCATTTCCACGATCCGGTGGTCGGTATCCAGCACGTTGTAAAGCATGCGGACGCCGACCAGAGAGGCCTGGAGGTTGACGTTCATGCGGGCGATGCGCTTGATCGGCTCGTAGGCGAGCAGCAGGGCGGTGAGGAAGGCAATCAGTGATTCGGCACTCTGGCCGAGTACGATGTTGCGGAAGCCGCCGTAGATGACAATGAAAGCGATGGCCAGCCCGCCCATGAACTCCATGATGGGGCTTGTGCGGTTCGAGACCGTGGCGAGCTTGTTGGCGCGCTTTTCCACGCCGCTGATCGCTTCCTCGAAGCGTCCGCGCATGTGGTTTTCGAGCGTGTAGGACTTGATGAGCTTGTTGCCAAGGATGGCCTCCTGGATGGCGGCGACGATCTGGATGAGTCCCATGAACTCGGCATTGGCGACTTTGCGGATGCGTTTGATGATTTTGCCCAGCAAGAGGACCACTGGTGACATGACGAAGATGGCACCCAGCGAGAGCCGCCAATCCAGCATGAACATCGAGGTGAGCAGCGCGATGGAGGTGAAAATATCCTGCACGCGCATCATCAACAGGTTCATCACCTCCCGCGCGGAGCTGGCGGAGTGCGAGGTGCGCGTGATGAGGTCGCTGGAGGGAAAGTGGACGAAGAAGGCAAGCGACTGGTCGAGGATGTGATTGCCGAGCCGGTGCTGTTGGCGGGCGACGATGTTGTTGCCGATCTTGGAGAGGATGACGTTGGAGCCGTATTGGGAGAACCCTTTGACGGCAAAAACGATGACGATGGAAATGGCCACGCCGATGACGCCTAACATGCCGGGCTGCAGGTTGGTGAAAACGGACTCCAGAACGCCTTGGAGCCAGGAGGCCTTGTCAGCGACCGGTCCGGCTGGCATGGCCCCGCCAGCGGCGAGTTTTTCCGCCGGAGTGAACACCACGCGGACGATGTCGCGCATCAGGAAAACCGAGAGCCCGGTGGCGGCTGCGGCGCAGGCCATCAGGCCGAAGGCGGTGAGGTAGCGCCCGACGTAGAGATGGAAGTTCTCGCGCAGGACGCGCAAGATCAGGCTGCGGGCGGAAGGGTCTTGAAGGATGCCGGGTGCGGACATGGTGGCTCAGGCGGAGAGAAGTTCCCCGGGAGTGGGGGTGGCGGTGCCCATTTTGGAGACGACGATGCCGGCGGCCAGGTTGGCGAAATGGGCGGCGGCTCCGGCATCGGCTCCGGCGGCGAGGGCCGCGGTGAGGGTGGCGATGACGGTGTCTCCAGCACCGGAGACATCGAAAACGGCGCGGGCGCGGGTGGGCAGGACGTCGAT
>JBGSUP010000421.1:0-9739 GCA_041753485.1 Akkermansiaceae bacterium | reverse complement strand
CATGCCGCCGCGCCAGCAGTGGATGTGCAGGCGGGGGTCCGCAGAATCGGTTAGATCGAGCAGCGTCTGCGCGAGCTGTTCAAGCCGCGGCCCCACGCGGCGCAGGCCGATGGCCACCGCGCGGCTCCGTCCTTCGTGTTTGTAGGCGGTGCCGATCTCGGCGCGCTCCTCGTTGGTGAAAAGCGGAACATTGAGCGCGCCCGGAATGTGGCCGGTGGCGAATTCATCCGGCGTGCGCACGTCGATGATCGGCACGCCTGGCGGGCGGATCAGGAAATCATCAGTGGAAAGCTCGTCGGGCATGGAGTGCGGGTTCTTGTTTGGAAACCCCGGCGGGGCTTGACGAGGCAAAAGCGCCGCGCGGGCTTGCATGATGGCTGCAAGGGCGCGAAAAGCAGTCTGCCATGCGTGTCGCCGTCCTCAACATCGTCGGACTTTCGGAGTCCCTGCTCGGTCCTCACATGCCGGGGCTCACGGCGTTTGCGGAGAAACACGGCCGTCAGTCCTACGCGCCGGAGTTTCCCGCGGTGACCTGCACGGCGCAATCGTCGATCGTCACCGGCGCGCCGGTTGGGAAACACGGCATCGTTGGCAACGGCTGGTATGACCGGGAGTCCGCCGAGGTAAGGTTCTGGAAACAGAGCAACCACATCGTGCGCGGCGAAAAACTCTGGGACACGCTGCGCCGCGAGATTCCGGGCTTCACCTGCGCCAAACTCTTCTGGTGGTATAACATGTATTCGAGCGCGGATTTCACCATCACACCGCGGCCGCTCTATCCGGCGGACGGCCGCAAGGTGTTCGACGTCCACACGCAGCCGATGATGATGCGCGACGAGTTGAAGCGCGACCTCGGCGAGTTCCCCTTCCCGGCCTTCTGGGGGCCGGCGGCGGGCATCGCGTCTTCCGAATGGATCGCCGCCTCCGCGAAATGGGTGGAGGAAAAACACTCACCCACGCTCAGCCTGGTTTACCTGCCGCATCTCGATTACCCGCTGCAGAAGGACGGGCCGCTCGCCTCTAACATTCCGGCGGAGCTGGGGGAAATCGACCGGGTCGCCACGGACCTCATCGCATTTTACGAAAGCCGCAGCGTCCGCGTGCTGGTGCTTTCCGAATACGGGATTTCACCCGTCAGCCGACCCATCCACCTCAACCGCCTGTTCCGCGAAAAGGGCTGGCTCTCGCTCAAGAACGAACTCGGCCGCGATACGCTCGACTGCGGCGGCTGCCGCGCCTTCGCCGTGGCGGATCATCAGGCCGCCCATGTGTATGTGAATGATCCCTCGATCCGCGAGGAAGTCCGCGCGCTGCTGGAAAGCACGCCGGGTATCGATAAAATCCGCGTGCCGGCGGAAATGTGGGGAACGGGAATCGCCAGCAAACGCGCCGGGGACTTGATCGCCATCGCGGAGCCTGACGCCTGGTTCACCTATTACTTCTGGAATGACGACGCACTCGCGCCGGACTATGCACGCACCATCGATATCCACCGCAAGCCCGGCTACGATCCCTGCGAACTGTTCATCGATCCCGCGCTCAAGCTGCCGAAGCTCGCGATCGCGAAATTTCTTTTCAAGAAAAAGCTCGGCCTGCGCGGCTTGTTGGAGGTGATCCCGCTGGATGCCACGCTGGTGAAGGGCTCGCACGGCCGCGACCGGGTCCCGGAAGAAGAACGGCCGGTTTTGTTAGGAAGCCCGCTGCCCGTCCAAACCGCGGAGGACGTGCGCCGCGCCATCCTCGATGCCGCCCGCAGCGCTTGAACCCTATTCCTCCCCGTCCTCCTCCATCGGCGGGACGGAGATCGGCGGGGTGACCGCCTCGATCGGCGGGGTGGTGGCGGTTCCCTGAGGTGGCGTGGCGATGATGCCGCCGGGGAGCTTCTGCACCGAACCGGCACCGGCATCCGCCGCAGGTGCGGGCTGGGCCTTGGTGACGAGTTGATCGCGCTCCTTGAGCAAGGCGTCCACGCTGGTCTTGGCCAACACGAAGCTGCGGCCGGCGAGGGCCTTTTCCTTCTCCAGCTTTTCAGTCAGGGACTTGAGTCTGTCGGCGAAGGCCTGGTCCTTGGTCTTGGCGTCCTCTTCCTTTTCGCCATCCTCCTTCTTGCGTTCTTTCGGCAGTTCGGCGGCCACGTTGACGGTGAGCAGCACCTCCTCGACAAGCGGCGCGGCTCCGGCCTCCGCAGCGGGCTTGGCCGCCTTGGCCGGAGTGATCGTCAGGGTGTAAACAAAACCCTCGAAAGTCTCGATCACGGCGGTCCGCCGGCCCTCGGCATCGGCGCGGGTCGCGACCTCCGCGGCTGGAACCACATCATTGAAGCGGGCATAGGAAAACAAACTCTTGAGAGGCGTGGCGGCCGTGGTGTCGAGCACCTCGTCGCCCTTCGCACCATCGAGTTTGAACTCGGCATCTTCCGTCTCGCGGGTGACCTTCCACGCGGGCTCGTCCTTGCCCTTCTGGCTGAGGGTGATTGATTTGATTTTCTCCGGACTGAAGAAATCATCCGACAACCAGCGGGTGGTTTCGTCGCTGACGGACGGGAACATCTCGCTTATGGCATAGAAGCCGGATTCGTCGGCATGGTTGCGGATGTAGCGCCCGACCGCGCCGCCGCCGCCCATCGGGCCGGCATCGGCACCGCTCTCGATGTTCTTGCCGAGTGAAACCCTGGCGAGTTCCTTGCCGGCGGCATCCTTGAAGGTGGCATCGAGCCCGCGATCCTCCGCCTTGGTGGCACCTTCATCCATGCCGAAACGCGGTGCGAACGAGGGCCCCGCCTCCATGCCGCGCGTGACTTTCAGCTCGCCGAGCGTGCGGAGCAGGTCGTTGACATAAGTGCTGTTGGCCGGGTAGCCGTCGCGCTCGGCGACGGTCCACTTGCCGTCTTTCCTTGCAAGTGTAACCGCTCCGGAGGCACCCTTGATTTCCACGGTGGCGACATCGTTCGCGGGGAAATTCTCGAACAGGGTTTGTCCGGGAGCGCGTTTGGTGGCGCTTTGAGCGCTGTCTTTCTGGGTGAGCTTCACGGCGGCTACGGCAGCGCCCAAGGCGATGGCGATGATCCAGAGAGTGATAACCTGACGTTTGTTCATGTGAGTGGGAAGTTGATGGTTGAATGTAGATGGTTGAGAGTCAGAGGAGGGTGAACCGATGGATTGTTTGAGTCTTTGCTCTCAACTCCCGACGATCCACTCTCAACTCATTATCTTGCGCGAGTGGAGCGGCGGCGCTGGATGAACAGGGCGATCCCGAAAAGGATCACGATTAAGGGCATGACGGCGACATTGAGCAGCGTGATCTTGCCGGCGAGCTTGTCCTTCTGGCGCCGCAGGTCCTTTTCCTGTTCGCGGATGAGTTTGGCATACTCGACCTGTTCCTTGCGCAGCTTGCGGATTTCCGCCTCCTGCGCGGGCGAGAGATAGAGCTCGCTGCCACTGGCTTTCTGGGCCTGGAGTTGGTTGAGCTTCTCCTGCGCGGCTTTTTGTTTTTCCTGGAACTCCTCGATCTTGGTGCCGACCTGTTTGTTGAAATCCGCCTCCATTTTCTGCACCACGGTGAAGGGGCGGCGGATGGCGGAACGCGAGCGCGACCCGATCAGGTGCTTCGAGCCGGTCGCCTGGTCGAGCAAGTTGAACAAGAGCGAGGCGTTGCCATTCACCGGCGAGGCCATTTGCATGCCGCCGAATTCCTGGACGTTGTATGCGAAGCGGTCATAAAAGGCGTCGATATCGGCGATCAGGAACACATTGCCCGGGTTGGCGGCTTGCTTGAGCCACGCGGGCTTTGTCTCATCCTTCTTGTCGCCATTTTCCCCGTCCTTTTTCTCACCGGCGGCAGCGGCTTCTTTCTCACCCGGTTTGCCATCGGGGAAGGCGGTCTTGAAGGTGCCGGACAGATGGGTCACAAGGTCGTAAGCGGTGCCGGAAGCACGGAAAGTGGTGGTCAGCGTGGGATCAAGCTGCGAGGCGCGCATGGCATCGACAAAGCCCGCGCCGGTGGTGGAGCGGATAAGGGCGTTGGCGGAGACACCGCCGCCGCCGGTGCGGGTGAAGGCGCCAGGCAGGAAGAAGGTCACGCTTTCCAGATCCTTGGTGATCACGTTGTCCTGTTGCGGCATCGCTTCCTTGGTTAAGGTCAGCACGGCAAGACCGATGCGGTCACCTGCCAGTTTGGTGGCGAACGCCGGATCTGCAAGCACCCTGCCGGATTCGAAGGAAACTCCCCATGCGGAAAGCAGGGTGGGCAGGGTGGAACTGGTCGGGTTACCCTGCTGGCCCATCATCGGATTGCCGCCACCGGTCATCTGCGCGGCCACCGAGTAAGCATCGAGGCAGGCGACCACGGTGCCCCCGCCTAACAGGTATTGGTCAATCGCGAACTCCGCTTCCGGAGTGATGCCCGCGGGGTGGAACAAGAGCAGCACCTTGATTGCCTTCGGATCGATCGTGGTGCTGTCCATCGCGACGTCCTCCAGATCAAACGACTGCCTGAGTTGCTGATAGATGACCCACGGCGGGCTCGGCCGCTGGCCGGGCATCATCGCCGGACCGCCTTTGAGATCGAGCGCGGACATAATGCCGATCTTGGGCTTCACCGCCGTGCTCACCTCGGCGATGGCCTTGGAAAGGTGGTATTCGAGCATCGTTTCATCGCGCGGGTCGATGAAGGGGATCACGCTGGTTTTATCGAGGCAGGAGACGGCGAGCCCGAAGTAGAGGTTCTGGTCATTCATGCGCTGGCCGTTGATGCCATCAAGATTGGCGGAGTCCTCGGCGTCGGTGTCGGGCTGGGGATCGAGATTTTCGATGCGCAGTTTGCCTTTGGAAAGCGATGCGTATTCCTTGAGCAGGTCATCGACGCGGCGCATGTGGAGCTTGATCTCCTCGGGCATGTAGTCGCTGCTGCGGGAAGCGTAGTAGCGGATGACGACCGGGGTGTCCAACTCGCCAAGGATCGAGCGGGTTCCGTCCGAGAGCGTGTGGATCTGCTTTTCGGTGAAGTCCGCGCCGCGGTTGCCCAGCGGGGTGAGTGAGACCAGCCAGTTGGCGAGCACGGCGATGGCGACAAGCGCGGCGACTCCGAACGCCGAGCGGGTGACGGGATGGGTGATTTTCATGTCAATTCGAGATTTGAAATTTGGGATTTGAAACGTTGCTCATGAGCGTTTGGCGGAAAGGATGGCGCTGGTGCCCAGCAGGCAGACGAAGATGAACGAGACGAACCAGACGACGTCCTGCAAGCGGAGCAGGCCACGGTTGACCGAGCGGAAATGCTCCCAGACGCCCATCGAGGTGACGGCCTCAACCACGGCGGGTGAGGCGGCCTTGCCAAGCTCGCGGGTGAAATCATCGTAGCCGCAGAGCACCATGGTCACGCAGATGGCCACCGAGACGATCAGGCAGACGACCTGGTCGCGGGTGCAGGCGGAGACCAGCATGGTGATGGCGAGGAAGGTGCAGCAAACAAGGAAACTGCCGAGATAGCCGGCAAAAATCGCGCCGTTGTCGGGACTTCCGAGGTAGTTGACCGTGAGGATGATCGGGAAGGTGAGCAGCAGCGCGACGAGCCAGACGGTGGCGGCGGCGAGGAACTTGCCGATGATCGCGCTCCAGGTGGAGAGTGGGAAGGTGCCTAACAGCTCGATCGTTCCGGTACGCTGTTCATCGGCCCAGAGTTTCATGCCCACCGCGGGCGCCAGCAGCATGAAGATCCATGGATGCCAGAAGAAAAATGTCCATTCCAGCGAGGCGTCGCCGACCCGCATGAAGTTGCCGAAACTGAAAGTCAGGCCCATGGACAGCGCCAGGAAAATAACGATGATGGCATAGGCCGTGGGCTGGGCAAAGTAACTGCTGAGCTCGCGTTTGTAGATGGTCAGGGAAGTCATGGTGGGTAAATGCTGGGATTCTGCGAAACTGAAATGCCGGAATGAAGAAGACGGAGGATGCTCTCAACGTTCCAGCATTTCAGATTTTCAACTTTTATGGCTAGGCCGCCACTTCGGTGTCGCGGGTGGTCAGGTTGCGGAAAAGATCGGTGAGGGAACCAGTGCCGGATTGTTCGATAAGCTCTGCGGGTGTGCCGTCGGCGACGATTTTCCCGCAGTCCACGATCACGGCGCGGGTGCAGGCGGCCTCGACTTCCTCCAGGATGTGGGTGGAAAAAAGGATGGCCTTGTCCTTGCCAAGGCGCTTGATGAGCTGCCGGACCTCGTGTTTCTGGTTGGGATCGAGGCCGTCGGTGGGCTCGTCGAGGATCAGAACTTCGGGGTCATGGAGCAGCGCCTGGGCGAGGCAGGTGCGGTGGCGGTAGCCCTTGGAAAGCGTGTCGATCGACTGGCGGGCGACGCTGGTGAGGAAGCAGGTTTCGATGGCGCGCTCGACAGCATCGTTCCTGTCGGAGCCCGACAGGCCGCGGACGCTGGCGCAGAATCTGAGGAAGCCGGTGACGGTCATGTCCAGATAAAGCGGCGCGGATTCCGGCAGGTAGCCGATCCGGGTTTTGGCGCTCTTCGGCTGGTCGATCACCGAGATGCCACAGACGCGGGCATCCCCCGAGGTCGGCGGAATGAAACCGGTGATCATGCGCATGGTGGTGGATTTGCCGGCGCCGTTAGGCCCGAGGAAACCGAGCACTTCGCCTTTTTTGACCGTAAATGTGAGGTCGTCCACGGCGCGCTTGGATCCGAACTGCTTGGTGAGGTTTTCGACTTCGATCATGGGATGAGACTTGGGGTTGGCGATTAAGTTCCGCGCGCGTTTCAGCGATGCCGTGGAGGGTTCTTGTTTGAAAAAATGAGGCAAGCGGAAATGCCGGCGATTTTCCCGGGCCGCTGGCGGGCACCCGGGATTTTTCTAACCGCCTTGCAAGCGGCCGCGGCATGTGGCTCCATTTCAGGGCCATGCCGACCATCCATCTCCCCGAGCGCTGCGGCGTGATGCTGCTGCCGGATTGCACCTTGTTCCCGCATGGCGGACTGCCGCTTCACATCTTCGAACCGCGTTACCGCAGGATGCTGGAGGATGCGCTTGAAGGGGATTGTTTTTTCGCGGTGGCGAGACTGACCGGCGGGGAAAAGGCCGATCCATCCGCCTGCACCGCGCCGGTGGGCACGATCGGCCTGGTGCGGGCCTCCCGCGAAGCCGAGGACGGGACCTCGCAATTGCTGCTCCACGGGGTGATGCGGGTGCGTTTCACGGAGTGGCATGATGATCATGCCTACCCCTTCGCTAGCATCGAGCCGGTGGTTTCGCTGTTCACGCCGGAGGAGCAGGCCGCCGCCGCGATGAAAACACTGCGCGGCGCGGTGGAGGATGCAATCCGTCCGCTTCCGGACGCGGTCAAGGACGGGGTGCTCGCACTGCTGGACCGGGCGGACGGACCGGAGTTGATGACGGACATCGTCTGCCAGCAGTTCATCCATGACCCCGACATGCGGCAGGGCCTGCTGGAGATGGAATCGGTGGGCGGTCGGATTCCGGTCATTTGCGATTACCTGCGCAAGGCCAGCCGCGCTGCTGAAGCCGCTGAGGATTGACCGAAAACGCCAGCTCAGGGGTTCTTTGAGAGGAAATCCAGCACGTCCGCAGCTTGCTGGTCGGTCGATGCGGAGAGATCGCGCCAGACGAGTTTGCCATCCTTGAAAAGGAAAGCCTGCCGCTTGGCAAAGCTCAGGGTCTTGGGCACGCCGAAGGCCGCAATCACCGCTCCATCCTCGTCGGCCAACAGGTCGAAGGGCAGTTTGTATTTCTCCTTGAACGCCTTCTGCGCCTTCACCGAATCCGTGCTGACTCCGATAATCCGCACGCCCTTCCCGGTGAGCTTCTCATACGAGTCGCGCAGGCTGCATGCCTGCTTGGTGCAGCCCGGGGTGTCTGATTTCGGATAGAAATAAACGAGCAGGTATCCAGCGGCCCCGGACTCGGCGAGTTTCACCAAATGGTCGTCCTGGTTTTTCTGGGAAACCACGGGCAGGCCCGCGCCATCGGCCAATGGCTCGGCGGCGGCATTGGCGGCGAAAATCCCGGTGGTCACGGCGGTTAAAAGCTTGCTGATGCTGGTCATGAGCCGAAAAATTGCACCGGAATGCCGGATGACAAGGCGGAAATGCCCCAATGCCCATCCGCTCCACTCACCCCGCCCATCGAATTTTTACAGATTCTGCGTGCGGCCGCACGCAGGATCTGTAGCTTTTTTCACATTGTGATCATGGCGGCGCGTACGGCGGCGCACTGGGCTTCGACCCGTGAGGTAAGCCCGGCGTGGCTGGGTGTTTCGAAGGTGAATGAGAGCGGGCAACCGAGTTTTGCCAGAAAGATTGCCTCCGGCCAGGCCTCCGGCAGGTCCGCCTCAGCCTCATGGAAAATCCAGCCGGCTTCACGCGGCACATGGCCATCGATTTCGGGGCCGAACTCGGGCTCAAACCAGTTTCCGGCCGCCGCGATGATGTCGCGTGAGCGCCGCGGTTGGTCGTCAGCGAGATTGATTTCATACAAATAGAATCCGAGCGACTCCCAGTCCTCGTGAAGCGAGAGAAACAAGGCAGGCAGCGCGCCGGCCTCCAGCCACGCGGCGTGTGCGGCGACCTCTGCGCATTTCCGCAAGCGGTAGTCGCGGTTCAAATCCACACCCGCCGCATTCTCGCGCCGGGCCGTCGCCAGCCCTACCGGATTCAGCGCGGGACAGATCGCCCAGTCGATTCCAGAGCTGAAAAACCCCTCGCCCATCAACTTCAGCAGCGCCAGGGGCCCGGCCGGTTCATCGCCGTGGATGCCGGCGGATAGATAGACCCGCGGTCCCTCAGCCGGGCGTTCCCAGACTTTCAGCGGCCCGGCTGCGGTTTCGTTCAGAACCGCCGATGCGAATCCGGCCTGTCGCGCCGCGCCTTCGAATGCTGGCAGGAATTCCGGCCAATGAAACGAGAGACTCATCGCCGCGAGCATGCCGCATTCCGCCGCCAGCCGCAATCCCCGGAACTTCCTCTTCCTTCTTGGCTCGTCCGCATCTTCTGGCAAGGTTGCGCCATGAACCGCAACGCGGCACCGCCCACCGGCACCCATCTAGTTTTCCAGCAAACCGGCAAACAGGCGGAAGAGTTGGAAATCCAGCCCTTTCCGCCGCGCCCGCCGCAGCCGGGTGAGGTGTTGGTCCGCATCCTCGCCGCGCCGATCAACCCGGCCGACCTCAACACGATCGAGGGCAGCTACGGTGTGAAACTCGACTTGCCCGCCACGCCCGGCATCGAGGGTTGTGGTGAAATCGTGATCAGCGCGGAAAGCCTTTTCCAGCCCGGCGACCGCGTGATCTTCCTCCGCCGCGCGGATTCATGGTCCACGCACACGACCGTCTCCGCGGATTCGCTCTTCAAGCTGCCCCCCGGCATCGATCCGCTGCAAGCCGCCATGCTCAAAGTCAATCCCGCCACCGCGTGGCGACTGTTGCATGGCATCGAGGCGGCGGTGAAGGGCGATTGGATCGTGCAAAACGCCGGCAACTCCGCGGTCGGCCGCTGCGTGATCCAACTCGCGCGCGATTCGGGCATCCACACGGTTTCCTTCGTTCGCCGTCGGGAGTTGATTGATGAACTCCGCGCTCTCGGTGCCGACCATGTTTTCCTGGACGATGACGACGGTCTCGCCGCCGCGAAAACTGCGCTCGGCGGGGCGAAGGCTGCGCTCGCCTTCAACGCGGTGGGCGGCGAGAGCGCGCTGCGCGTGATGAAACTGCTGCGCGAGGG
>JBGSUP010000420.1:0-2018 GCA_041753485.1 Akkermansiaceae bacterium | reverse complement strand
GTCCGCCGTGGAGGTCAGCGCGATGATCGGGCGCCCTTCCTTGCTGCGACCCGCGCCACGGATGAAGTCCTGCAGTGCGCCGATGCCGCCGTAGAACCGGTGGCCGCTGGAGTCGCGCACCACTTGGCCTGTCAGATCGATCTCGCGCGCGCCGTTGATCGCCACCATGCGGTCGTTTCTTGCAATGCGACAAGGATCGTTCACCCAGTCACTTGGGTGCAGTTCGATGTCCTTGTTGCCGTCCACAAACTGATAGAGCTTGCTGCTGCCTTGGACGTGGCTGGCGATGATCTTGCCCGGATGATAACTTTTTCGCGTGGAATCCACGGTGCCGCAGCGCACCAGATCCATCAGCGCGTCATTGAATAATCCGGTGTGAATGCCCAGATGACGGTGTTTTGTCAGTGCCCGCGCCACCGCCTTCGGGGTGTTGCCAAGACCAAGTTGCAAGGTGGACCCATCCTCGATGAGTTGCGCCGCGTAGCGGCCGATCCGCTCGTGGCGCCCGTCCATCACCGGTGGCGGCGCTTCCGGCAGCGCGGCGGAGTGTTCGATGTAAAAATCGATCTTGCGGGTGGAAATCCGGCTGTCGCCGCAGGTGTGCGGCATCTTTGGATTAATCTGGGCGATCACCGTGCGGGCGGTCTTTACCGCGGATTTCACCACATCCACACTCACGCCCAGCGAGCACCAGCCGTTTTTCTCGGGCGGGCTCACCTGGATCAGCGCGACATCCAGCGGCAGCGGCCCCCGTTCGAAAAGCGATGCCACCTCCGACATCGGGCAGGGCGTGTAATCCGCCGCCCCGCGCTCCACTGCCTCGCGGAGTGCCGGTGTCAGAAAAAACGAATTGGTTCGCAGCACCTGCTCATAGCAGGGATCGATCCACGGGGTTTCTCCAAGCCCATGAATGTGAACCAGTTCCACATCCTTGAATGAAACCGCCTGGCGCAGCATCGATTCCACCAGCGCCAAAGGCACTGCGGCACCACCACCGATGAACACCCGGCTTCCGGGCCGGATCAACCGTTGCCAATCGCTTTCCTCCAGCACCTTCATGGCGGAAGTCTAGCAGATCCGGTTCCCTCGGCCAAATCAAAAGCCGCTCAGATCATGCCGAGCTTCATCCTTCCCTCTTCGGAAATCATTTCCTGGTTCCAGGCGGGGTCCCAGACGAGTTCGACGCGGGCGTCGTCGATGCCATCGATCGTCATGATTTTTGCTTGGGCGTCGGCGGCGATCACCGGTCCCATGCCACAGCCGGGTGCGGTGAGCGTCATTTTGACCGAAACCACGGTTTTGCCCTCGAGTTCTTCGACGGCGCAATCATACACAAGGCCGAGATTGACTATGTCCACCGGGATTTCAGGGTCATAGACTCCCTTCAACTGCGCCCAAACCTGCTCCTCAAGCGGCGCGTCCTTGAGCCTCGTTGCAGTCTCCAGCTTTTTCTGCTCCTCTGCGGGATCGACTCCGAGGGCGTCGGCATCCTGGGAGGAAATCCGCGCGAGACCTTGGGAAGTGGCCACCGTGTAGGTCCCGCCGAGGCGCTGGGTGATGAATACCGCGGTACCGGCCGGCAGCGAAAGCGTGTCGCCACTCGGAATCTGAATCGAGGAAACCTCGCGTGTGAGTTGAATTTCTTGCTGCATGCCCGGCAGTAAAGCCCAGCCTCTGCTGGCCGGCAAGGGTCTGTTGCCTCAAAAGTTTCGACACCATGAGGGCCTCGCGGAAATCGAAAAAAACTTCACAAAATGGATTGACGTGTGGTGGAAGGGGGACCTAGCTTCGCGGGCCGCCACGAAAGAGGGCGGCCGAGAGACGGAATGTCGATCGTGGTGCTGCTGAAGAGCAAACCACCCGATCGGCTTTTTAGCTCCTCGATTCAAGTTCTTTGACAGTGTGGCCCAGCACGGGACGTGCCAAGAGCAGGAAGGGAAGCGTTGGAAACAGCAAAGACCTTTCAAGGCGTGGGACGGAAACCCCGAAGAATGCTGGGAAGAGGAAAAAGATTGAAT
>JBGSUP010000419.1:0-2715 GCA_041753485.1 Akkermansiaceae bacterium | reverse complement strand
GTGCCGGCGGGCGATTGCGCGCGCTGCGCGAGCGCTTCGGCGGCAATCTCGTCGCCAGCACCAGCTTCGGCCTGCAGGCCGCGGTGATGCTCCATCTCCTGCACGAAAACGCGCCCGAAGTTCCCGTGGTCTTCATCGACACCGGATTCCATTTCCCGGAAACCTATCAGTATGCGGAGCAATTGATGGACCGGCTCAATCTCGACATGCGCATCTATCAACCCACCGTCTCCGCGGCCCGCATGCAGGCGTTGTGGGGGAACCTCTGGGAGAACGGCAAGGAGGGTGCGGAAAAATACGCGCTGCTCACCAAGATCGAGCCGATGAACCGGGCCCTGAAGGAACTCGGCTCCGATGTCTGGATCAGCGGCCTGCGCCGCAGCCATTCCCTGACCCGCTCCGGGCGCAGCTTCGCGGAGCGCCAGAAGAAGACCCTCAAGGTCTACCCGATCCTCGACTGGGCGGACATCCAGGTGGACCTCTACATGCGCCAGCACTCCCTGCCGCAGCACCCGCTTGCGGAAAAAGGCTATGTCACCATGGGCGATTGGCACAGCACCCGGCCCGCCACCAAGGACGCTGCCGAATCCAGCCGTTTCAATGGGGAAAAATACGAGTGCGGCCTGCACCTCGACTCCAACACCCCGGACTTCCAGATTTGAAAAATGACAGAAGACAGAAGACGATGAGACCGAAAACAAGAGGAATGGAACGGACCTCCTCTTGCGTTCTTGTCTTCTGTCTTCCGTCTCATAGTCTTCTGTCCTTCTTTCCCGACCCCAACTCCCTGAACTCATGAAAATCGCCGAAAACATGGCCGCCACTGTCGGCAACACGCCGCTCATCCGCCTCAATCACGTCACCGCTGGCCTTGATGCCGAGATCTGCGTCAAGGCGGAGTTTTTCAACCCGCTCTTCAGCGTCAAGGACCGCATCGGCAAGGCCATGATCGAGGCCGCCGAAAGGGACGGATCGCTCAAGCCCGGCGGAATCATCATCGAACCGACCTCCGGAAACACGGGCATCGCACTGGCATTCATCGCCCGCGCCAAGGGCTACCGCTGCATCCTGACCATGCCCGAGAGCATGTCGATCGAGCGCCGCGTCCTGCTCAGCCTGCTGGGCGCTGAGATCGTTCTTACGCCGCGTGCCCGCGGCATGAACGGTGCCATCGCCATGGCGAAAAAACTGCTCGGTGAAACCCCCGGTGCCTTCGGCCCCGGGCAGTTCGACAATCCGGCGAACCCGCAAGTCCACCGCGAGACCACCGCCGAGGAAATCTGGCGCGACACCGACGGACAGATCGACGCCTTCGTCGCCGGTGTCGGCACGGGCGGCACGCTCACCGGAGTTTCGGAAGTCATCAAATCGCGCCGCGAGCTGAAAACCTTCGCGGTAGAGCCCGCCGCCAGTCCGGTGATTTCCGGCGGTGCGCCGGGTCCGCACATGATCCAGGGCATCGGTGCCGGGTTCATCCCGAAAAACCTCAATGTCAATGTGGTGGACGAGGTCATCCAGGTCACCAACGAGGACGCGTTCGCCACCGCCCGGGCCCTTGCGAGGCAGGAAGGACTGCCCGCCGGGATTTCCACGGGAGCCAACGTCTGGGCGGCCATGCAGGTCGCGAAACGCCCCGAGTTCAAGGGCAAGCGCATCGTTACCGTCGGCTGCTCCTCCAGCGAGCGCTACCTTTCCACCCCCCTCGCCGACAAGCTCCGCGAGGAGTGCGCCGCGCTGCCGGTTCACGAAATCTAGTCGGCCATGGACAATGGGACGCGGCTCCCTTAGCTTCCCGCGCCGACATGAAATTCTCCGTCGTGTTGCCCAGGAACAAAGGGGACGCGCCGGAAGCCGCCGCGCAATCCAAACCGGAACCACATAGACCATGGACTTTCAGGAAATCATCAACAATCCCTTCGTTTGGGGGCTCGCCCTGGGGCTGCTTGTCGCCGCTTTCATCTTGAAAAACGCGGTGTCCTCCAAGCTCCAGCTCAAGCGTGAGATCAAGCGCATCGAGGGCGAGATGCGCGACATGCAGTCGCACCTCAACACCCAGATGAAAATCACCGCGACCGGCAACGACACGCTCACGAAGCAGATCGACGAACTGAAGGCGCAGAACGAGAATCTCCGCGTGAATCTCGCGGCCCTGCAGAACAAGCCCGACAAGGCCGAGCAGCGCCAGTTCCGCATCCAGGAAATGGCCGTCGGTGCCATGCGTGAGCAGGCACCGGGTTTCGCGGGGGCATGGGAAAAGGCGATGCGCCAGGCCGAGACGGAGATGGATTCCGCCGAAAGCGGGTTCACGAAACTGATGCGGAAAGTGGTGCCCGGCCTGGGCCATTCCGCGTCCAAGGCTTCCGAAACACATGTCATCGAGGGTTCAAGCGAGCCTTCGTGACGGAAAATTTTCGCGAACACGGTTGAAAGATTCCCGATCCGCGCTTCCGTATTAGGGTCAGTTGGCAACGCTTTCAGGGCGGCCGCCGCTCAGCGTCAAAGGGATACCGGAGACTCGGGGCGATGGCGGCCCGAGTTTCACCCCGCTGCGGATTCCTTTTCTGCAGCGGGGTTTTTCTTTTCGCCAGAACGGAGATAGCGGCTAGCTTCCCTTGGAGAGGATTTCCGATGACACCCACGCTGAGCAAAAAGGAACTATTGGACATGCAGTTCATCGACGCGCGCGCGCGCCTGATCGATCTGGCCGCGTTTTTG
>JBGSUP010000418.1:0-2161 GCA_041753485.1 Akkermansiaceae bacterium | reverse complement strand
GAAGCTGCCGTTTTTCCTGACCGAAACCCGCGAGGTGCTGCGCGACCATGGCAACATGAGCAGCCCGTCGGTGTTGTTCGCGCTGGAGCGGCGGCTGGCCAACCCGGCGGCCGATGACCAGCGCCTCTGGCTCACCGCCTTCGGGGCCGGCTTCGCCGCCCATGCCTGCGAGTTATGGCGGTGACCTACCCGCGGACATTCGTCTCTTGCACGCTGCCGGTTCCGCACTAGCTTTCGCAGCCCATGTCCCGCCGCACCGTCATTCTCAGAGCGCTCACCGTGCTCGCCCTCGTCTGGGGCGCGGTGTGGGCCGTGCGGACCTATGCCGACACCCGGAAAATCACCGCCGAGCGCCTCGAAGCCCGCATCGGCCGCGCGAAATTCGCCGATTGGTCGGACCGTGAATCGCCCCCAAGCGCCGCTGAGGCGAAGCGCCGCGAGAAGGAATTGCGTGAAATCGGCAATCTGGTGAACCGCCTGGATTTCCAGGAGCGCGAGAAAAACCGCCGCAGCCGCTCGGGCGAGGAGTTTTTCCGTAAGCTCAGCCCGCCGGAAAAAACCCTGTTCATCGAAATCACCATCATGGAATCGATGAACCGTTTCATGGAATCGCTGGATGCGATGCCACCCGAGCAGCGCCGGAAATTCGTCGAACAGGGACTCAAGGAAGTCGAAACCGGCCGGACCGGCAAGGACATGGCGCGTGCCGGAGAACTCGGCCCGGACCTGTTGGAAAAGATCAGCCAGGAAGGCATGCGCGCCTATTTCGAGAAATCCAGCAGCCAGACGAAACTCGACCTCGCGCCGCTCATGGAAGCCATCAACGAGACCATGCAGGGCCTCCGTGGCAATGAATTCGGCCCGCGATCCCAATGATGAAACCCCGCGGCTTCACCCTCATGGAGATGCTCATCGTGGTGGCGGTGATCGCCACCCTCGCGGGCATCGGCATCCCGCTTGGCAGGGCGGCCGTCGCCAAGTCACGCGAGGCCGCGTGCCTGAACCAACTCCGCTCGCTTGGCGTGGCCTTGGAGAGTTATCTATCCGATCACAACCAGATCCTGCCCAAGCTCGCCATGGGCCGCTCCTCGAAAGCCGACGATTCGCCCGTGCTCGAAACCCTGCTGCTGCCGTATGTCGAGGCCCCGGATGCGTTCAAGTGCCCGCAGGATTCGGTGGAGTTCGCCAGATCGGGATCCAGTTACTTCTGGAACCACCTGCAGAACGAGCTGCCGCTCTCGCGGCTCGCCTTCTTCGGCATCAATGACCGGCCGGACAAGATTCCGCTCATCTCCGACAAGGAGGCCTGGCACCCGAACGGAACCAATTTCCTCTACGCCGATCAAACCAGCTCGAACCGCATCCGCTTCGCCGCTGGAAACTAACCGAAATTCCGCCATGCTCGAAATCTGCGGCCTCTCCAAATCCTTCGGCGGCAAGCCCGCGCTCGAAGATGTTTCCTTCTCGGTGGCGCGCGGCGAAATCCACGGGCTGTTAGGCCACAACGGCGCGGGCAAGAGCACCACCCTGGGGATCATCATCGGCATGGTCATGCCCAACGCCGGCGATGTCACCATCGGCGGGATTTCGGTGCTCGCGAACCGCTCGCAGGCGCTGCGCAAGGTGGGCGCCATCTTCGAGGCGCCCGCGTTTTACGAATACCTCAGCGGCTGGGACAACCTGCGCCTGCTGATGGGCTATTCCGGCGGCTTCGATCCCAAGGCCGCGCGTGAAACCGTCGAACTCGTCGGCCTTTCGAAGCGCATCCACTCGAAGGTGCGCACCTACAGCCACGGCATGCGCCAGCGGCTCGCGCTCGCCCAGTCGCTGCTGCCGGAGCCCGAGCTACTTTTGTTAGATGAACCCACCGACGGCCTCGATCCGGAGGGCATCAAGTGGTTCCGCGATTTCATCCTCGGCCTGCGTGACCAACGCGGCATGACCGTCTTGTTCAACTCGCACCTGCTGGCGGAAGTCGAACTCATGTGCGACCGCGTGGCGATCCTGCGCGAGGGCAGGCGCGTCTTCGAAGGCGCGGTCGGCGGCCTGCATGATGACGACCTGATGTTCGATGCGGATCTCGATCCGTGGGAGCGCGCGCTGCCCTTGATTCATGCGCTGGGCGGGGACATTCCCACGCCCGGCCGGATCCGGCTGCCCC
>JBGSUP010000417.1:0-8186 GCA_041753485.1 Akkermansiaceae bacterium | reverse complement strand
CTAAAAAGCCGATCGGGTGGTTTGCTCTTCAGCAGCACCACGATCGACATTCCGTCTCTCGGCCGCCCTCTTTCGTGGCGGCCCGCGAAGCTAGGTCCCCCTTCCACCACACGTCAATCCATTTTGTGAAGTTTTTTGTTTTTTTCCCGGAGGACCACAAGGCGCTGGAATTCAATGGAAATTTCTGTGGGAGGCCAACGGCGAAGGTGGTAGGCAATGGCACAAGAAATTGAAATGGATCGCCAAGTGCCATTGATTTTCCAAGACTCCGGATGTGCATTCGACGAGAGCCACCATCATTCGTCTCACCCGGCTGACCGATACCAGTCTGATCGTGCATTGGTTCAGCGAAACGCTGGGTTTAATCAAGACGGTCGCCAAGGGTGCACGCCGGCCGCAAAGTCCGTTTGCAGGCCAACTTGACCTGTTTTTTGCCGGCGAAATCACGCTTCAGCGCGTGCGACTCGGGGAATTGCACGGCTTGCGGGAGGTCTCGATTGATTCCTGGCGTGAGGGATTGCGCAGAAACTACACCTCAACCCTGTTTGCGGGATATTGTTGCCAGCTTCTGGAGTGCGCGGTGGAGCCCGAGCACCCGGATCCGGAGTTGCATGGTTTACTGGGCCGAGCGCTGGACCACGCCGATACCGCAGAACCCTGTTTACGGGCGCTTTGGCACTATGAGCGCGAGTTGGCGCGACTCCTCGGAATCTCGCAGGATCAGCGGTTGGCACACCTTTCGCTGCACGACGCGCTGGGGCGTTTGCCTCCGTTCCGTGGCCAATTGCTCGAAAGACTTTCTCTCAGCCGGTGATTTGACTCGTCAGCGGGTAACAATCACCAATAATCAGATCAACCCCAGCCACTTCCAAACCATGGATTCTCCAACCGCCACCCTCATTGGTATTCTGCAAGACCGAGTGGAAACCCTACGCGCCACCGGAGATCTCGACGAAGCGTTGCATGCCGCAACCGCTGCCGTTGAGAAAGCCCAGCATAGTCTGGGGCCCAATCTCGACAGCATTGATGCCTTCGCTTCCGCTCTGGAAATCCGCGGCGATATCCAGCGGCAGCTTGGAAATTTCGAGCTTGCCCGCGAGGACTATCGCCAGGCGATCGACCAGCTCGAGGATCGCCCGGACCGGTTCGCGCAGATTGGCCGTATTCATGCCGGGCTTGGTGCCGCATACGATGAAACGGGCCGCGAGGACAAGGCGGGTGAACATTGGCAACGGGCCATCGAATTCTTCGAGCGCCACGATCCGCCACTGATGCTTGATGTCGCCGCCATGACCAACAATCTGGGGTTTCTGCACAAGGCTGCGGGGAATCTCGACATGGCGGAAACCCACTTTCTGCGGGCACTGGAGATCCTCCACTCGCAACTTGGCCAGGACCATGATCAGACCGCCACCGTATCCAGCAATCTAGGCGCTCTCTATCAGGCCGCCGGCTTCCACGAGCAATCACGTCAGATGCATGAGATCGCGCTCGAAACCCGCCGCAAGCTGTTAGGTGAGGAACATCCGGACACCGCCCAGTCGCACAACAATCTCGCGCTTGCCCTGCTGAGCACCGGTGACCGCGCCTGGGCACGCCGCCACTTCGAACGGGCGCTGGCCGACTTCGAGGCGCTGGGGCCGGAATATCGCGAGGATCTGGAAGCCGTTGCCTCAAACTACTGTGATTTCCTGCGCGAGGAAGGCGAAAACCAGCTCGCGGAAGTAATCGCAGGCCGAGTGAAGCAGGCGACCGGTGGCGCGGCCACCGGTTGTTAGGAGCGCATCACACGCTCATCCGCCTGGGCGACGGCGAGGGCGGCGATGCCTTCCTTGCGGCCGATGAAACCCATGGTCTCATTGGTGGTGGCCTTGATGCCGACCCGCTCCGGGGGGATGCCGAGGGCGGAGCCGATTCTGGCGCGCATGGCCTCGCGGTGAGGCAGCACTCGCGGCGCTTCCGCGACGATTGTGGAATCGACGTTCATGATGCGGAAATCATGCGAATCGGCCAGTTCCCGGCATTTTTCCAGGATTTCAAGCGAGCAGATGTTCTTGCAGGAGGGATCGCCCGGGGGGAAATAGTGACCGATGTCAGGCAGGCCCATCGCCCCCAACACGGCATCCGCGATGGCATGGCAAAGGACGTCGGCATCCGAGTGGCCCTCAAGACCGTGAGTGTGGGGAATGGTCACACCGCCGAGCACGAGCGGGCGGTTTTCCGTGAAACGATGGACGTCGTAGCCGATGCCTGTCATTGGAGCGATGGGGAGGGAGTTAGAGAATTTCCTCGATGGGAATCCGGCCGTTGCTGGCGACGATGGACCAGGCGTCGGCACATCCGGCGACGGGGGTGAGTTCCACCTTGCCGCCGGCGGTTTCAACCAGAAGCTGGCCGGCGGCGATGTCCCAAAGGGAGATGCGGGACTCGATGTAGGCGTCGAGCCTGCCGCAAGCGATGTAGGCCATACCAAGCGCGGCGGAGCCCATCATTCGCATCTTGCGGGCGCGAAGCGAAGCGCGGTGGAAGCGTTCGATGCCGGTGCGCAGGGCTTCCTCATCCTTGCCGCAGCCGACGAAGAGGATGGACTGCTCTAAGGTTTCGCGCTTGCTGGCGCGGATGGGGTTGCCGTTGAGCAGGGCGGCACCGCCCTTTTCGACCGTCCAGGTTTCGCAAACCATCG
This sequence comes from Akkermansiaceae bacterium, assembly GCA_041753485.1. GTDB lineage: Bacteria > Verrucomicrobiota > Verrucomicrobiia > Verrucomicrobiales > Akkermansiaceae > Luteolibacter. The sequence goes on along the minus strand of JBGSUP010000417.1, from coordinate 5,503 downwards.
GATCGTGGATGACTCCGACGACAATCTCCCCGGCCACGCGCAGAGCGATGGAAACGCAGAAATGCGGGATTCCGTAGAAATAGTTCACGGTCCCATCGATTGGATCGACGATCCAATGGCGGTCGGAGGCCTGGTTCCCGGCGATGCCTTCCTCGCCATAGAGCGCGTCTCCGGGACGGGCACCTAACAGAATTCCGGTGATCAGTTCCTGGGATTCCCGGTCGAGCGCGAGTTTGATGTCGTGGTGGGTCGCCTCATCAACGGTGGCGTCAGAACCGAAGTGTTGGCGGAGGAGTTTGCCGGCGGAAAGCGCGGCATGGGTGGCGAGTTCGAGGTCGGTCACTGTGGAATTAAAGGTTGGTGATTGAAGTTGGGAGTCGCCGTCCGGGCCATGCAAGCCACAATTGTCGGTGAGCATCTACAATCGGGTGCTGAGGTGGATTTCGAGAACGGCTTGGACAAGTTGGTCGGCGAGGTCGTGTTTGGAAGCGATCGGGAGCGCCTCGGTGTGGTCGGGATAGACGAGAATGACTTCGTTCTGGTTGGAATCGAAGCCAATGCCGGGTTTGGAAACATCGTTGGCGACGATGAGGTCGCAGTTTTTCTGCATGAGTTTTGCACGGGCGTTGGATTCCAGGTTCCCGGTCTCCGCCGCGAAGCCCACGAGGGTGCCGCTGAAGCCAAAAGACAGGCGGGCGGAACCAAGGATGTCGGTTGTTTTCACCAGTTCGAGGGTGAGTGTGTCGCGGGACTTCTTGAGTTTCTCCGGAGCCACTGCGGCCGGTGTGTAATCGGCCACGGCAGCCGCGAAAACAGCGATTTGCATGCGCCCGATGTGATGGGTCACCGCCTGGTGCATTTCAGCAGCGGTTTCCACCGGCAAGAAGTCCACACGGTCCGGCACGTCCAGCGCGGTGGGACCGGAGATCAAAAGAACCGTGTGGCCGGCATCTGCAAAAGCAGCCGCGAGTTCATAGCCCATTCTGCCGGATGAGCGGTTAGAAATAAATCGAACGGGATCGATCGGCTCGCGTGTGGGACCGGCAGTGACAAGAATGTTCACGGATTAGGGCGCGGAAGTGGCTGCAACTGGCTGATTGAAAATCGCCTGATGATCGCCGGTCACTTCTTTTCAGGGGCAGCCGACTTCGGCTGATCAGACTTGCCGGACTTCATGTTTGCGAGTTCTTTCAGCGCTTCGACTCGTTGTTTTTCGCTGAACTTGGCCGCGATCTCGCTGGCCATTTTGTCGGCGTCTTTCTCACCGCGTTCCGCAGCAAGGGTGGCTAACGCCCATCCCTTGATGGCGTCGGGAGCAGTGCCAACCCCTTCGCTAAACAGGCGGGCGAGGGCCAAGGTGGCCGGTCCGTGCCCTTGATTGGCGGCGAGCGTGTAGAGTTGACGGGCGTTTTCAAGATTGCGGGGGACACCACCAAGTCCGCGTTCGTAGAGCGTGGCGAGATTATTCTGGGCCGCGGCATTGCCGTTTTGAGCCGCGCGAGTCAACCAGGCGGTGCCAGCGGCCGGATCGGCGACGTTGAGTTTTCCGGAGAGATAGAACAGGCCGAGTTCGTTTTGAGCGTCGACGAGATTGCCATTGGCGGCGGCGACCAGGTGGCTGTATCCAGTGAGAATATCCGGTTTTTGGGCGGATAGGTGATGGGCGGCGATGCGAAAGTGAGCGATCGGGTTGCCGGCTTCGGCTGCTTTTGCCAACACGGCAAGCCCGCGTTCGGTATCAATTTCAACGCCCTTGCCCTCCAGATAAAAATCTGCGGAACGCAGCATGCAATCGACCTGTCCAGCATCCTTGCCACGTTCATATTCGGCAAGCGCGGCTTTGAGGTCCTTCTTTACGTTTTCCTCGAAATCGCCGAGTGCAAGGTAGGCAGAGTATTCCTTGGCGGAGATTGCCTTCTTGAGCCATTCACGGCCCTTTTTCTCGTCGCGGATCTTCTCGTCGCCATTGAGCAGGCGTGATCCGAGGGTGGCCATGGCCCCGGCATTTCCCATGCCCGCAGCTTTGGCGTAGTTGGCGATCGCTTCCTTCTGGTCGTTCAATTCGGGAAAGCCGAAGCGACCCTCGTAAAAGCCCGCGACGAGCAGCAGCGAGGGAATGTCGCCGGCATCGCTGGCGCGTTTCCACCAGAACAGCGCCTTGTCAGGATCAGCCGCCGGGCCCAAGCGTCCGCGCAGATAGGCCTCTCCAAGAATACGGCCAGCCACGGCCACATCGTCCTTGGCGGAGGTTTCAAGGGCTTGTCGGGCCTGCTCGCGCTCTTCTTCTTTTTCAGACGCGAGCAAAATGAAGGACAGCCGGTAGGTTGCGTCCTTGTGTTTGGCAGCGGCAGCCTTGCGGTAATATTCGAGAGCCTTTTCGCGCGACGTATCGGCTCCCTGGCCTTTCTCATGGGCGAATCCGAGCAGGTAGAGAGCGTCCGCATTGCCCTTCTCGGCAAGCGGTTTGGCGAGGTCCACGCCTTTGGCATGACGCCCGTCCTGGAAGGCTTCCAACGCCGCTTTCGCCGGACCGTCGGCTTCCGCGGTCAACGCAGCAGTGTTCTCGGTCGGAAGCGAAACCGCAGCCGAGAGGGAGAAGGTGAGCGCTGAGAGCAGCAAGGAACGGTAGACAGTTCGATAGCACATGGCGGCAAGTAGGCGGAATTCAGCCCGAAACGCAAGTCACATTCGCCGCTTGTCTCAAATTGGCAAGCCGCTCAGGTTTTCGCCATGGAAAGTCATGAATGGTTCGATAATACCGATGAGGGCAAGGTCTATTACCGAGCCAATTTCATCGGTGGCAGGTGGACAGTCATGACGACCCGGCAGAAGCGCGATCCGGTCTGGACGGACCTCAAGCCAGTGGCCGAACCGGTTTGGCGCGAGTTGCGCGACATCGTGTGGAAAAAATACCAGCGGAAGCGTTGTCCCTGGGAGCGGGTCGAGGAACTCGACCGGATTCTTGGCGTCGCGCCGCCCGGAAAGTGAACCGCCCGCCAGTTTGATCGGACAAACTTGGGCATGCAGCGCGCAAGTCTGCGGGAAATCCGCTTGGAATTTCCGGCGGCTTTGCATAGGCCTCCTTCCCCATGGCAAAACAGGCACTCGGAAAAGGACTTGGAGCACTCATCAGGAAAAGCGCGACCGCGCCGGTTCCCGATGCCGTGGTGACTCCGGACGACTTCAAACGAGTGCGCGACGTGCCGCACGACCATGTGATTCCCAGCCCGCTGCAGCCGCGCACCCGCTTCGGCGAATCCCCGCTCGATGAGCTTGTCGAGTCGATCCGCCAGCACGGCATCATCCAGCCGCTCATCGTCCGCCCGGTTAACGGCAAGCTCGAGCTCATCGCCGGCGAGCGCCGCTGGCGTGCCTCCGGCAAACTCGGACTCGCCACCGTGCCGGTAATCGAACGCGAAGCCTCTGATCGCGATGTGCTCGAAATGGCACTCATCGAGAACCTCCAGCGCGAGGATCTCAACCCGATCGAGGAAGCCGCCGGCTATGTCCGCCTCGCGAAGGAATTCGCAATGAAGCAGGACGAGATCGCCGGCCGGGTCGGCAAGTCCCGCGCCAGCGTCGCCAATGCCATGCGTTTGCTCGATTTGCATACCGACGTGCAAATGCTCGTTGCCCAAGGGCGCCTCACCGTAGGTCACGCCAAGGCCCTGCTCTCGATCAAGGATCAGGCCGGCCAGTTGCTCGCCTCCGGCCAGGTCATCCGCCGCCAGCTTACCGTGCGTGCGACCGAGAAACTTGCTCAAGGTTTTCTTGCCGATGGTTCCGAAACCCCAGGTGAACCGAAAAAGGCCGCCGCCACCCGCGAGGTGGATGTCCACATCCGGGCCATCGCCAACCGCCTGCGTGAACACCTCGCCACCCATGTGGCCATCCATCACAGCGCCAAAAAGGGCAGAATCGAGATCGAATACTACGGCGACGACGACCTCCAGCGCCTGCTTGACCTCATCGGCATGGCGGTCGACTAGGAGCGGCGGTTCCGGGATGGACATGCTTGCCGGTTTTTTCATGCTGCCTCCCATGCCAAACGTCCACGTCGATCTCGCAGAGCGCGCCTATCAGGTCATCGTCGATGGCGGGATCCTCCTGCGTGCGGGCGAGCTCATCGGCTCTGCCGGGCTTGCCGGGTTCCGGCCCGCGGTCATCAGCGATGAAACAGTGGCCCGTCTCCATGGCGCGGCGCTGCTTTCATCCCTTGAGAGCGCCGGACTGCGCCCCACGCTCCACACCGTGCCTGCGGGCGAAGCCTCGAAGTCGATGAGCCATGCGGAATCCGTCTGCCGCGAAATGATCCGCGCCGGACACGACCGCAAGTCGATGGTCATCGCGCTTGGCGGAGGCGTCGTTGGCGATCTCGCGGGATTCGTGGCCGCCATTTTCTGCCGCAGCCTGCCCTTCGTGCAGATTCCCACCACCATCGTCGCGCAGGTCGATTCCTCGGTCGGCGGCAAGACCGGCGTGAATGTCGCCGAAGGGAAAAACCTGTTAGGTTCTTTCCACCAGCCGCGCCTGGTGCTGGCGGACCCGGAAACGCTGCGCACCCTGCCGGACCGCGAGTTTCACGAGGGCTTCGCGGAGGCGATCAAACACGCCGCCATCCGCGATGCGGCGATGCTCGACGAACTGGCCGCGCTGGATCCCGCCAGCCGTGAGGTGCCAGCCGGACTCATCGCCCGCAACATCGCCATCAAGGCACGCATCGTCGAAGCCGACGAACACGAGACCCTCGGCATCCGCGCGCTGCTGAATTTCGGCCACACCATCGGCCACGGCATCGAGGCCTCGGTCCCCTATGGCGAAATGTTGCACGGCGAGGCGATCGCGCTCGGCATCAAGGCCGCGTTGTTTCTATCAGAACGCCGGGCGGGCCTCGCGCCGGAAACGTCCGCTCAGATCATCCGCCTGTTGGAGCGCTTCCGGCTGCCGCTTGTCCTGCCTGCGGCCATCCCCACCCGCGCGGTGATGGAGAAACTCGCGCGCGACAAGAAATTTTCCGCCGGGGCCATCCGCTTCGTGCTGCTGGACGCCGCCGGCAGCGCGCGGCTGAGTGAATCGGTCACCCAGGATGATCTGCGCGAGGCGATCGAGTGGCTGCGGATTTGATTTCCCGCAGAAAATCCGTGCTTCGCAGGGCGGGATTCGCGTAAATGCCCGTGGAGCAGGGCCTTGAGTCCCTCCACCCAGCAACGATTTTCCCCGCAATGTCCGCCGCAGCCACGCAAGTCCTCCACCGTGATCGCATCCCCGCCAGCGGCGTGCTCGTCATCCCCGGCCGCCTCGATTTCGAGCAACTCCTCCACCTCGAAAAACTCTTTGCCGGGCGCAAAATCACCTGGCTCGTCGAGGAACATTCCCGCTTCGAACCGCCGCTGCGCTCGTATCTGGAAAAGTCCGGCTCCGGTGCGATGTTTTCCGCCGCCGACGCCGCGCCGGCTTCGGCGGGCGAACAACTCGCGGCCTGTCTGAGCGACGGCGGCGTGTT
>JBGSUP010000416.1:0-14696 GCA_041753485.1 Akkermansiaceae bacterium | reverse complement strand
GCCACCCCAGCCGATGACCGTCCCGGCGCTGGTGAGGGCGAGCGAGTGCCCCTCGCCGGCTGATAGATCGAGCACATCCTGCAGGCCGACCGGAAGTGGCGGGGACGCGCCCTCGCCGCGGCCCCAGACCATCAGAATCCGGCCACCGGGCACGCTCGACGCCACCTTCGGCAGGCTGCCACGGCTGGTCTCAAACCCATCACCGAAGCCATCGCCATCGCTGTCATAAACCAGATCGGAGGTGAAATAAATCTGTTCCTCCTGCTGCTCGGTCAATCCGTCGCCGTCGGCATCTTCCGTGAAGTCGTCCTGCAACTGGATGGTCAGGATTTGTTCAAACGGATTGAGCGAGGGATCCCTTGCACGCAAGCGAATCGAGAAGGCCGCCGGATTTGCTTCGAAATCCCGCACGAGATCCGCCCCGAGCACCAGGCGATTGCCCTCGATCCGGAAACGCCAGTTGTCCTCCGCACCCGCGCCATCGACCCACTCGAACGAATGCAAGTTCATGTCCCCGGCATCCGGGTCCACCACACTCAAGACGCCGATCTCCACGCCTGCCGGGCTGTTTTCACTGACACTTGCCGGGCTGAGCGCGATCGAAGTCGGTGCCAATCCCGCCGCCACGCCAATCCACGCGGCTTGGCTGATCAGGCCGCGGTCGGTCCGCACCCGGATGCGCACGCTGCGGCGCTGCGCGGTGGTCACGGTTCCGGAAATCACTCCCGTAGCGGGATTGATCGTCAGTTCTGGCGGCAGCCCAATCGCGGAATAGATCAAGGCGGCGGCACCGGGATTCGATACCAGCACCTGATGCTCCAGCAAGGAACCCGGCGTGGATAGAATTCGCGGGCTGCTCACAACCCGCGGAAAGTCACTCGCATAACGCACTGCGATGCCATGCAGGATTCCGGCGGAAATCAGACCCACACCGGTCTGTGCCGGCGGCGGCACCGCGGTCTGGCCCTTGCTGTTGAGACCCCAAGCCACCACGCTTCCATCGCCTTTGAGAGCCAGGCTGTGGAAACCGCCCGCCGCCACCGCGACCACTCCCTGCAAGTCCGCAGGCACATCGGTCTGGCCATGCGAGTTGAGTCCCCAGGCAACCACGCGGCCATCGCTCTTGATCGCCAGGTTGTGAAAACGCCCGGCCGCGATCGCAATCACATCGCCCAGCCCCGCCGGCACGCCGGGACTCTCCCAGGAATCACCGTTGAAAGTGCTGCCCCAGGCGACGACCGTCCCATCGCCGCGGAGTGCCAGGCACTGGTGGCCACCCGCCGAGATGGCAACCACATCGGTGAGTCCCGGTGGAGGCTCCACACTGCCGAACGGGTTATATCCCCATGTCACCACCGTGCCATCGGCGCGCAGCGCCAGCGAATGAGCGGCACCCGCGTCGATCGCCACCACCTGGCTCAGGCCCTCCGGCACCTGGCTTTGGCCATCCTGATTGATCCCCCACCCCACTACCGTGCCATTCCCCCTCAAGGCCAGACTGAAACCGGAGTCATCAAGCCAGGAACTTCCGCCAGCAGCCACGGCAAGCACATCCGCCAGATCGCCCGGAACATTGAGTTGGCCAAACTCATCGATGCCGCCCCAGGCGACCACCGTGCCGTCAGTCTCCACCGCGACGCTGTGGATCTGACCCGTGGACAGCGCGAAAAACTCGCCACTCGCCGGGACCGCCTGTTCGCCATTGATCGAGTTTCCCCAACCCAGAACCGTGGTCTGGGGCCACTCATCGGGAATCCGTGGATCGCTGCCAGCCGCGAGTTCCGCCGCATCGCCCACCCCGTCGCCATCGGTATCGTAGAGCAGATCGCTGGTCCCGTAGAGCAACTCCTCCCATTCCGCCAACCCATCCTGATCGACATCCTCATTGGGATCATTGACGAGTTGAATGAAGATCACCTGCTCGAAGCTCAGACCGGTCACGTCCGTGACCCTCACGCGAATCGTCCATTTTGCCAGGGGCTGCGTCTCGTAATCGAATTTCGCAGGGACTCGCAGGACGAGTCCTTCGCCATCATAGATGTAGAAATCCTGATTGTCATTGGCGCCCGGCCCGCTCACCAGTTGAAACCAGTGGTCACCTCCTGGATCGGGATCCACCGCACTGAAAATCCCCACGAAGGTTTCGGGCGGACTGGATTCCAGCAAGCTCGAAGGGCTCAACCCGATCCCGGTGGGAGGCGCGGCGGCATGAGCATGCGAGGTGGCGAAAGCACACAAAACCAACGCGCTCGCCACAAGTGAGCGTGTTCGCCATCTCCATGACAAAGCCTGCATTTTCGGGGGGATTAAACGCCGCACTGGATACGAAATCTGGAAAAACTTCGACCATTTCACCCCATGTCACAAGACCAAAATACAACCTTAAGCCTCTTGAATATTAGGCAACTACGAATGAAAAATCCCGCTTCATCAGCGGGTCAGGATCCGCGCTGCCCTGGCACCGCACCCGGCGGGATCACACCTGAGCGCGGCATTCAAAACCCGCAGCGGTGACATCGCGCGGTTGGGCCTCGCGGAAACTGCGCCAGCATTTCGCCGGCAGGCGGGTGAGCAGGATCAAGACGACCTGGCAGATGATGAAAGCGACCAGCCATGGAAACGCCTTGTCCATGAAGCCGTAGGAATGAAGACCCACGCCGAGCATGTTGACGCCGAACCATGAGAAGGCGGTGATCGCATTGCCGAAGATGGCCATGGCCATGATCCCGCGTTGGCGGATAAAGCCGCCCCAGCGGGCGTGGAGGATGAGCGCGCACCACAGCACGATGAGCAGCGCGCCGTTTTCCTTGGGATCCCAGCCCCAGAAACGGCCCCATGACTGGTCCGCCCAAATTCCGCCGAGCACCGTGCCCACGAAGCTGAACAAGGTGGCGAAACAAACGATGCCATAAACCATGCCGGTGAGTTTCCTCGCGGTCTCGCGTGTCAGGATCCGGGTGAACATGCCTAACAACACATAGGCAATCCCGAGGAAACCCGCGAGAAACATCGCCGAGTAGCCGGCGGTGATGACCACCACATGGGTGGCCAGCCAGATGTTGCTGTCGAGCACCGCCTGCATCATTTCAAGGGTGTCGCCGCTGGAACCCAGGTGGTGGGCGATGATGAGTGTGATGAAGCCAACCATGCCAGCAGCGGCGGCCCCGATGCCATCGCGGTAGATGCGCTCGATGATCAGGCCGAGCAGCACGGCGCCCCAGCCGACGAAGATGGCGGAGGAATACAGATTGGTGACCGGCGGCCGGCCTTGCAGATACATCCGCGAGAACATGCCGAACGAGTGGACCGTGAGTGCGAGCATCAGCAGCAGGAAAGCCGTCTTGCGCAGGCCGTGGGGGCAGCACAGCCATGAGCAGCAGGCCAGCAGGAAGGCCGCCACGTAGAGCACCATGCTGTGATAGAACGGCTGCATCTGGTTGAAGCGCAGCTCGTAGGACGTGCGGCCCGCCCATTCCGGATGCTCGATGTTGAGCCAAGCGGCGTATTCGCGGGTCACCTTGGAGAAAGCGGCCGGGTCATTGGCGCGGAAGGCATCCCCCATGTCCGCGAGCGCGGCGACCGAGACCGGGATCGTCTCCGGTGACTTCACCCGCATCAATGCGGCACCGGTGGTGAGCCAGTCGTCTTCCCTGCCACCGGCGGGCGGCGCCACGACCATTAGATAGGAGAACTGCGACTGGTTTTCGTAACGCGCCACCGCAGACCTGAGCATGGCCAGGCGCTCCTTGTCGAGCGGCCCGGAACCATCCCTCAATTTCACGGCCCCCGCAGCCACGGCCGTGGCATAGGTGTTGATTTCCCTGCCGAAATCGACGGTGCCTTCCTCATGAATGCTGTTCTTGAGGCGCTGATAGAGATAGAGCGAATTGCGGAGGTTGAAGATGGCCGTATGGAACGGCGTGCGCTCCGGAGCTTCGATTTCCTGCACGAGTTTGCCCTCCTCCTCGATCTTGGGGATGTGCGGCTTGAGCTCCTCATAGGTGCAATACTTCTTGTCCATCTGCGGCCAGCCGAACATGCCGAGCACTTCCTGATTGGCGACGGCGAAAACCGGATAGGTATCGGCCTTTTGGGGATTGAACAAGACGTCCGCCAGCCAGCGCGAGGCGCTCATTTTGCCGCCCTCCGGCAGGCGCAGCGTCTGCTTGCCGCGCAGGATGAGCAGCGAGTTGCGGGCGACGGTGTCAAACGGCTTGATGCGGCCGCCGGCGAGCACCGGGATGCGGTTGAAGGAGGAGAGGTCGAACTCCCCGGGATCGGTCTTCGGATAGATCCAGGACGCGCCGATCCACAGCGCGGCGACCAACAGGACGAGATAGGGAATGAGACGGCTCATGACACGGTGGCGGCTTTTTTCCGGCGGGAGAAGGCGGTGAGATGGAAGGAGAACTGATAGATAAGGCCCAGGGAAACGATCACACAGGCGACGTAGGGTGCCTGATAGCCCGGATTGCGCACCACTTGCAGCACGGTGCCGCTGTTGTCTGGCTCGAATCCGGACTGATAGAAGGTATCGCCCCGATAGCGCAGTGGATGGTTCATGTAAATGAGCACCTGGCGGCTGTCATTCACCTCGGCGTCCGCGAGGTTGACCTTGCTGGAGAAATTCTTCGGAATCTGGGTGCCGGGATAGGTTTCGTGGGTGAAATCCATCAGTGTCAGGCTGTAGGGTTTGTAATAACGGCTGGGCCGGAGCTGGATGCTCCATTTGCGGCCGTCCGCTTCAAAATCCTGGGCGGCGGCCAGGGAGTCGGAGACCAGCCAGGTGCCAAGCGAATCACCGCCCTTGGCAGGGATGATTTCCAGCACCGCGCTCATCGAATCGCGCTCGTCCATGCGGGTGGCGCGGGGTTTCGCGGCCACCGAGACGCGCGCGCCGGTTCCCCTGGTGGCAGCCGGAACCGAGCTGCCGCCCTGGCCTACCATCTGAAGTTTCGAGTTCTGATAGAATCCGCGCACTTCCATCCGGAATGGCAGCGACTCGTGGGTGATGGCACCGCCATCCGCCAGCCGTTCCCCCGGCACGGCGGTCACCTGCTCGGTGTCCGGATCCGTCCTGTCGATCACCGCAAGTTCCATGCGCATGCTGTCTTCCGAGTAGTTGCTGGTGGCCCCCTCCTTGATGCGCATGAAACTGTGCACCGAGAACAGGTCGGTGGCCAGACCGCCAGCCAGCATGATGATCAGCCCGAGATGGGTGAGCTAGATGCCGATTTTTTTCCAGGTCCAACTGAAACGCCGGATGTGTGCGGAGATGAGATTGAGCAGCAGCACCGCCCCGATCAGGTGACCGCCGGGAAACACGGGCAGCGTGAGATTTCCGGAAGGCGCGGTCCACCAGATGAACCAGCTTTGAAAATACTCTTCCTGCACCAGATAGAGTCCGAAGCGCACCTGCGCCAGTGTCCCGGCGAAAACCAGCACCAGGGCGGCGGCAAGGCAGAACAGGGTGAGGCGCAGCGAGCAAACGACGTCCAGGATGCGGCGGAGAGCGGTCATCATTCAGGCTTGTTGAAGCGGATGGATTCCAGAAACGCGGTGAATTTCGCTTTTTCCGCGCCGACCAGCGCGTCCGGGCCGGTGAACTTGAAGAACCAGGTTTCTCCGCCATGAGAGACCCAACCCGCGGCGCAGCGGTTTTGCGGGCCGGTGACATCGATCAGCTTGATGGTCTTGGGACCGGCGGTGACTTGGGTCACGGACGGGGCGAGTGCGGCTTGGTCGATAGGGCCAAGGCCGATTTGTCCGCGCCAGCGGTTGACGTTGGCCAGATCGCCGCCGACATCGCCGGGGAAATGGGTGATGGCAAGTTCACCCTTGGCACCATCCGCTCCAGTGACCGCGATGGTGGCGTAGCGAGCCGAGCTGCCTTTGCCCATGGCCCATCCGTCCGGCAATTGCCAGGTCACCGGGCCATCGCCCGCCGGAACGACGGCGGCTTCTTTTGGCGGAGTGATCCCTTCGCCCGGCGCAGTGCCATGCATCGGCACCTTGGCGGGTTCTGCGGGTCCGGCGGGTTTTACGGATTCAATCCAACGGATGAAATTTTCCCGCTCCGCCACGGCAAGTGTGTCATTGCCGCGCAGCTTGAAGAACCACGCGCTGGGCCCGGACTCGGCGATGGCGCCCATGAGGCGGCCGTCTTTTTTCGGGTCCGCATCGGATAGGAGACCCTCGACTTCCACGAACACCGCATCGCCAAAACCGGAGGTCACCGTCTGCGAGTTTTGCTTGAGGCTGGCAACATCAAAGGGTTCCCGGCCGAGTTGACCGCGCCAGCGGTTGATGTTGGCAAGCAGGCCGCCGGGTGCGCTGCGCAAGGTGGAGAAGGTCACTTCCAGAGTGGCCCCATCCTCGCCCTCAACCAGGTATTTCACCAGCAGCATGGGGGACAGCGGCTGTTTCTTCCAATGCGCCGGCGCCTTATCGGAAAATTCCATGGCAGAATTCATCATGGTGCCCGCCGCCGCAAGTTGCTCGGCGGACAAGCCTGCATGAGGATCGGTGCCATCGGCAGTCTTCGGAATCACTCCACCAGGCATCATGCCAGGCATGCCCGCATTCGGATCCGCAGCGGCGGCGCTTGCCGGAGCTTCCTTGGCAATCCGGTAAACCTTGATCTCTTTGTCCTGCTTGCAGGCGAGAAGTGTTAGAAGGAGAAGTCCGGTGGAAAAGAGCGTTGGTTTCATGAATGGGCTGATAACGGGTGCATGTTTCACGCCGGGCGGCGAGCCGTCAATTGCCCAGCAAGAAAAGACCGGAGATTCAGAAACTCACTCTTCCTGGATCTGGCCGTTGTGGCACTCGGCGCAGTTCGGCTCGAGGTAATCCGAGTCGAGGTGGAAGAAGTCGAAGCCCTTGCGATTGACCTTTTCCAGATCCTCTCCCGCACCTTGGGCGATGATCAGGTGGCAGGCATTGCAATCGCTGCCCTTGATCGAGGTTTTCCCGTCAGCGGCCAGGTGCTGACCGTCATGACAGCGAAAACAGCCGTTGGTGTCCTTGTGGCCGATGTGGTCCGGATGAGCGCGCCAATCTGCCTTCATTTCCGGGAAGAAATTGGTGCTGTAGATGCTCATGGTCTCGGCGATCAGGGCATCGACCCGCTTTTCGTCCGGATACGCCGCACGCAGGGATTCCTCGATTTTCCGACGGGCTTCCTCGCGGTTGGAATAAGGCGCGGCGAGTGCGGTGACCATATTCTTCTTGGCCCACGGAATCGAGGGATCGATGCGGCCCATCGCCAGAGCGCGGTCCACCGCGTCGTTTGGTGAGAGGAACTTGTGCGCCGGGCGGTTGTGGCAGTCCATGCAGTCCATGGTGCGGATCGCATGTTTCGAAATATCGTCGGTGAATCCCTCGGTGCGGTATTCGGTGACCTTGCCATTGGCGTCCGTCAAACGCACCCAGGGGATCTCCAGCCTTTCATTGTCCGAATGGATGAACTCGATCTTGTTGGAAACGTTCATGTGCGAGTGGATGCCCTCCACGGGTCCACGCACCGGATCGCTGCCGCCCACCTTGAGCACCATGTGCACGGTGAAGGGCGTGTTTTCCTCGTCGGCCAGGAAGCGCTTGAAGGTCTTCGGCACATCTCCGAAATGCTTCTGCGACCAATGGCAGGTCTGGCAGGTCTCCTGGGCCAGGCGCAGGTTCGGATTGAGAATCCGGATCGGCCGGTTGAAATCACCGCGGATCTGGTGATAGAGTTGTTTCACCCCGTTGAGCTTGGTGCGGATGTAGGCGGTGGTGCCGGGGCCGATGTGACAAGCCACGCAATCCACCTGGGCATGCGCCGAGTGCTGATGGGCACTGAATTGCGGTTCCATCGGCGTGTGGCAGGCCTGGCCACAGAAGGAGTTGGTTTCCATCAGATGATAGGTCTCATAACTGCCGAAGGCCGTGAGGAGCAGGAAGCCGACGCTGCCGAGAACGAAGACAGCCATCATCTGGCGATCCCGCTTGCGTGAGAGGTCCACCCTCAGAACCAGAGGGGAGTTCCCGCGCGGCAAGCCCTTGCGGATGCGCCGGGTCTCCAAAAAGTAGCCAAGCAGGACCAGGCCAAGCCCCATGAAGAAAAACATCGGAGCCACCACATAGGCAAGGATGCCCATGTAGGGGTTGGCGTGGGTGGCGAACAGATCAACGGCGACGAGCAACACGAACGCGAAAACGGCGGAGGCACAGAGCACCATACCCGCGAGGCTGAGCCAGTTGCGCAGGCGGTTGAGGCGGCCGGGGACCTGGGTGGAGGCGGGTTCTTCGCTCATGTGGTTTGCGTGTGTTGCTGTATTTGGGTGTTTTCGGAATCCCTAGGCTCGCTCGTGAGAGCGAGGCGGACATGGGCAAATGTGCGGACTTCGCAGGCACTCGCGGTCTCACGACCGCGCCTGCCTTCTGGTGCCGACATCACGGGGTTGGCAAAAAGCGGAGCCTCTGGAACGAGACTCCGCTCAAGCAACCGTTCCGGCGGCGGATGACCAGCACCGGCGATGATTTTTCACGTCTTGAACTTGCGGATGAAGGCCACCAGTTCCTTGGCTTCCGCCTCAGTGACCTTGCCGGTGTAGCCCTTCATCTTCTGTTTGTCACCGTCTTTGACGCCTTCGAGAATGGCCTTGATTCCCTCGGCATCCGTCCATTTCTGGCCTTCGGCGGTGGTGTAGTCCTTGGCACCTGCCTTCTTGCCCATTTTGGTTTCACCCTTGCCGTCCTTGCCGTGGCAGGAAGCACAGCTTTTGGCGTAGATGGCGGCGGCATCGCCGAATGCGGCGGGGGAAGCCAGCAGCAGGGCTGCCGACAGGATGGTGATTTGCGTTTTCATAGGATCGGGGATTGAATTTTCTTACAATGTCACTCTGGCGGATCAAAACCGGATTTGCAAGCCCGTTGACACCATGTGGGCGTCAAAATCGTTGTAGCCGCCACTTTGGTCCGGCATGTCCGTGTTGCTGGTTATGAAGGCGTAGCGGGCGTTCCAGATTATGTTGTCGGTCAGCACCCGCGACAGCATGAGACTGATCGCATGTTCATCGGTGTTCAGCCCATAACCCATGGTATCCACTCCTGTGAAACCCTTGCTGTTGACGTAGTTGTTAGCGGCAAAGTAGGAATAGCTGGCCGTGAGTTCCGTCCTGGCATCGATCGAATAGCCGCTCGAAATGGTGGCCACGATGTAATCGTTGTCAAAATCTCCGCTGAAGTCCTCGGGCGTGTTGGTTTCTGAAGACACCCAACTGCAGCTGCCTTGCACATACATGCGCTCCATCGGATTCCATGTGATGCTCTGGCTCAGGATGTGGGACTTGATGTCACCGCTCTCGATGAGGTCATAGATAATCGGGTCGTTTGGCGGGCTCCAGTTGATGCCCTCGTTCTCAATCTCACTGTGCTGGTAATCGTAGCGGGTGACCAACGAGACGTTGGAACGCGGCCGCCAGGTCATGCGCAGGTTGATGTCATCCACCGCGACGTTGTGTTGGGTCATGATCGGCCGGAAGTTGTTGGCACCGCCCGGAGCGGAATTCGGTGACTTCGGTTGATCCCCCACCTTGTGGTCCAGCGACTGGTCGCGTTCGTTGTGAAATCCCTGCACCGAGAAGCTCAGGTTGCGGAGCGCATACCAATTGGCACCGATCGTGTATTCCTGCTCGTCGGTATCGATGTCCGAATCCAGGAATTCACCCGGCAGAATGCGATCTTGACGCAGGACATCCTCATTTTCTCGACCCCAGAGGCCCTTGGCGAAGATAACGATGTTGTCCAGACCCGAGTAGCGGATGTCGAGGGCGCCGGTCGTGGAATCCATATCCGTGTAGGCTCCAAGACTCTGGATTCCCTGCCAGGATTGATTGCTGTTGAACGCCCTGAAGTTGCTGTAGGTGTCGATGCTCTCGTTTTCATATCTGAGCGAGGGCGTGATGGTCAGATCCGGTGCCGGCACCCACATGAAGTTGAGGTTGGTGATGAACTGGTTCACATTGCTGCCGCCGCTCATCTGGTCATACGCATAGTCCCGTCGCGCCGGGTTGGCGGGAATCGGCGTGGGCCAATAGACGCCGTAGGCACGGGAACCTCCGTCAATATCGGTGTCCATGCTGCTGTAGGATGCGGCAAAGGATAGCCAGGCTTTATCGTTGAAGCGCGTCACGCTGTGGATGTTGCCGGCGAAGATGTCGGCATCGGTCTTCTCAGTCTGGGTGATTTCGGTGATTGCGGTGGTGGAACCACTGCCAACTCCGGTAGGCTTGGCACCCCAGCGCGACATGAAGCGCGAGTTGTCGAGACTGTAGGTCTCATAAACAAGTCCCGCACCAAAATCGGTATTGCCCAGCGTGTGCTCGACATCCAACTCGAAGATGTCGGTGGATTCATCGATGTCCCACAAGGCGGGCAGCAGCTTGAAGGCCGGGCTGCTGCCAGTGATTCCACCCCAATTGGTGTTGGCACGCGTATCACCCCAGCTTGTGGAATCCTTGTCGCCGTCGCGATACAGGTGACGGTAGGAGAAGGTGATCTCTGGAAAGTCCTCCATGCGCAGGCCGGCTTCGAAGTAGATCTCCCCACGGTCGATCGAGCGTTCGTCATCGAACAGGTCGTTCACGCGACTCGCCTCCATGTTGGCCCCCTGGAGGTATCCGCCAGTGGCGTCATACCAGGTGCGGAACTGCTTGAAGCCAGCCTTCACATAACCGAGGTCGGTCTTTTCAACGCCAAGGTTGATCTCATAATCCTCCAAACCCGGAAGTGCGTGGCCGTCGAGAGTCAGAGTGGTCGAATCGTCAAGCTCCTGGGTGTAGGCCATCGACTCAATCCCGCCGTAGAAGTCGCCGTTGGTCTGGGTCCGGCGCTGGAATCCCGCGTCATCGCCGCTGACGAAGGCTCCGCCGATGGTGAGGCTGATCCAGTTGCCCGGTTCGGGTTCCTCAGCGGGAGTTTCCGGCGCTGGGGCCGAAGTGCCTGCCTGGGATGCGGTGATTGAGATCATGAGTGCCGGAGCCACCAGTGCGAGGCGGAACAGGCGCAGGGTGTTGGACTGCCCCAAGACTTTCGAGAAAAGAATCGGTTTCATGGTGTGGTTCGGGTTTGGGGGTTAGAAACGCAGTTCGACGTTGGTGTTTGAGCCATGGACGGCTTCGTGGCAACCGGCACTCCAGCAGGTGCCCTGGTTGAAGCGGTTTGTCGCCCCGCCTCCGGTGGCGCTTGTCGGACCATGGTTGCCGGATGGGCCCATCTGGCCATTGATGACCGAGCCAGTGCTGCTTCTACCCAGTCCCGTGTGGCTGTCGAAGTGGCACTTCAGGCAAAGGGTCGCGTTGCGCTCGGTGAGCATCTTCTGATTCACTGAGCCGTGCGGGCTGTGACAGGACGAGCAACCTTCCTTGACGGCGTCATGATTGAAGATGAAGGGACCGACCTGGGCCTTGTGGCACTCGGCGCAGGTTTCATTGTTGCCGTGAAGCTGGGTTCCGCCGCCCCTGATGGCACTTCCCTTGTGCGGGTCATGGCAATCGCTGCACGACATCTTGCCATTGAGCACCTGGTGGGCGTAGGGCAGCATGAACTGCGCCTTGGTATCGAGGTGGCACTGGAAGCAGGTTTCCGGGGATTCATCCGGGTTGACGATGGTGCCAACGGCTCCGCCGGATTCGACGTGCTTGCTGCCGGGGCCGTGACAGGATTCACAGCCCATGTCCACCGCGTTGGGTCCCTTGGCCTGGAGTCTGGCGTGATCGGCAGTCCTGAAATCGCGGACGACTTCCTCGTGGCACTGGGAACACTCTTCCGATCCTACGAAGGTGGCACCCGGGATACTGGGAGGCGCCATCATGGTGCGGCCGCCGGTGGCGCAGGAAATCAGAATCAGAGCCGCCGAGGCACCCGCACCTCAAATCCAGATCAGGTTTCCTGAGGATTGGCGGATCCAACGGCTGACTGCCGTGGCGGCGGGGAGTTTCCAAGCGGTTTTCATGGAATGGTTTTTTGGTGGATTGAAACTGGAACTTCTATCAGAATCTAATGGATGGCGTTTACTTGAAATCCGGCACGATTGTCAATCTCGAAAGTCTTTTTCCGAATGGCCACGGGCCGGAATCCGCGCCGGATTCCGGCGATGAAAATTCCCGACCCACTCGGGAGCAATTCACGGCAATCTGTGAAGATCGGACTCATGCACTAACATGACCGTGGCAGCTCCAACCGGGGCCGCTACGCATTTTCTCTCACAATCCGTGCGTATCCATGCAGACATCGATGGCTTCACCACCTGCCGATGCCCGCCGAGACCGCCAGCACGGTCTCCTCACCAGGCCGGACAAGCTTTTTGCCGACCGGGGTCTGCGGGAAAAGCGCCTCAAGACAGGAGGAATTTCCCTTTGAATCGACCAAAACCGGGCGTTCCGGGATCGCGATTCGTCCTTCGGCGAGTTTGCCACCCCAGGGATCGATGTAGCTAACGGAAAACCCGCGGGCATTCTTCCCGAGCTTGCGCGGAATGGCGGTTAGAGTGACGAAATGGGCGTCGATGACGAGCCACTGCGGAGCGCTTCCGGGCTGGGGGCGCAGAACATGCCGGCGCAGGCTGAGCACGGGCGGAAAGCCCTTGGCGAGCGAGGTTTCCAGCCGCCCGTGAACGCGGCGCAGCAGTTTTTCCGGACTTTCACGGCCATCGGAGAAAAACACCTCCTCATTGAGCTGGGGCAGATAGAGGTTCGCGGTCATCTCGTTGGCCATGTCCCGGAGGTCGGACAGGCCGACGCCGCGGCGGCTCCAGCGCGGGCGGCCGGGCATTTGTTTGGACGGCCGCATGCCGATCTCGCGGATGATGGTGAAAATACGCTCGCGGTCGTTCTTTCCGCTGATCGCATTCGAGGCGCGTTGCCAGTTTTCGTTGCCGAACCGAAAGGCGTTGAGCAAGGCGGCGGGACCGCAGGCGTTGCCGGATACCAGCAATTGGTTCGCCGGCACCGCACCCGGGTTCGGTGCCTCTCGCAGCGGCGGGGCGGCGAGGAGCGGTGTGGATGATAGAAGCGCGGGGAGCAGGCCTAACAGGATGAATGAAGTTGGATTGGAGACTCTGCGGGAAGAGGGAGGACAGGCTTCCAGCCTGTCTCGGAAGGCGGGCATCCTGCCTGCCGTGGCGGCTTTTCCAGCAATATCCAGGCTGGAAACCCGGACTCCGAAACAGCCGAGATGGCTGTTCTCCATGCTACTGCGGACTATCGCATCTCTCCGCATGATGGCGGTTAGGGAGAACCCGACGGCGCATAAGTTTCGACCCGTCGGTCATTGGAGGGCTTCACATCGATCTGGCCGCCGGAAAGCGAGACTTGGGCATCCACGCGGAGCTCGGCGGAGCCACTGCCGGGCGGACGGGTGATCGGCACGCGCACGGTGGTCACGGCGTTCGGGGCGAGCGTGGTGATGTTGCGGGTGATCGAGTTGCCGCTGGTGGAAACCTGGACGGAGCTGTTGATCAGGTTTTCCGTGCCGCGGTTCTGGACGAGGATTTCAACCTGGCCGTACGGATTTCCAGCGTCCGCCGGGAGGATGCGCTGGGATGCTACCGCCGCATCGTAAATGCCCGGCGTGCCCGCGTCCAGAACCCGGCCGATGTCCGGCATGCCGCCACCCAGTTCGGGATCATTGCCCGCAGCGCCGCCGTCGTTGAGATTGGCAACAATCAACTGCCACGCCCGGGCCGGGGTGAGTGTGCCACTGCCGCTCTCGGTCATCACGGCGGCCACTGCGCCAACCACGATCGGGGTGCTGAACGAGGTCCCTGTCACAGACACCGCCTGGTCGCCTGGCCACGCGGCATTCAAGCCGTAGCCGGGTGCGGAAATCGCGATCTCGCTGCCGGTGTTGGAGAAAGCCAGGTGATTGCCGCTGCCATCCACCGCGCCCACCGCAATCACGCCATCGCTGGCGGCCGGGTAATAGACCTGCCCGACGCCGTTGTTGCCGGCGGCGGCGAAGATCAACGCGCCTCGCTCCTCCGCATAGGCGATTGCATTTCTCATCAAAGCACTGTCGCCAAGCCCGCCCATCGAAATGTTGATCAGCCGCGCCCCGGCATCCACTGCTGCCACGATTCCCTGGGCGATCAGAAAACTGTTCGATTGGCCGGAGTCGTTGGCCACCCGGATCGAGATGATCTCCGCGCCGGGAGCCACGCCCGGGGTGAGTCCGCCATTGCCAATGATCATCGATGCAACCGCCGTGCCATGGCCGTTGAGCGCGGCGGGATCCAACGGAAAATCCACCAGGTTCAGCGCGCGGACCTTTGCCTCAAACGCCTGATGCGATGCCACGCCGGTGTCGAGAATGGCGATCCGCACGCCCGCGCCCCAGTCCGAGTTGTCGCCGGAAATGCCCAGCCACTCCAGCAGGCCGCCTCCCAGCGCCACCGCTCCCGGTTGAATGCTGCCATCCGGGAGTGGAGGCGTGGTCACGGGAAAGATGAACGACATGTCTTCATCACCCTCAAGCAGTCCGGCGAGATCGGCGTAATCGGAAAATCCAATCCGCAGCGCGTTGAGCGCATCCAGCCTTCCTAACAGATCAATCCCCTTTCCCATTCGTTTCAGGAAAGCCTCCACGGCCGCCTGGTCCTTGAACACCAGCACCCGCTGCCCCTCAAGGGCCCCGAGCAAGTGCGCCTCCGGATCATCCGG
>JBGSUP010000415.1:0-1926 GCA_041753485.1 Akkermansiaceae bacterium | reverse complement strand
CAACGACTGGTTTTCCCAGGCGATGAACCAGGCTCGCAACAAATAGCGACGACGGCCCCGCTGCTTCTTTCCATCCCTCAATAACTCCTTGCCCACAGCACGCGGGTAGCGGCTTCTTTTCCAGTTAGAAAACACCTGTTGCCCGCGCTTTGCGGCAGCGGGACCGAATCGAGCGGGATGCAGCGGATGGTGATCTTGTGACGCTTCGAGAGCTCGTCCTCCTGCTCCGGCGTGCCGGCCCACGGCGTGAGCAGCCAGCCGGGATTTTCCGCGGCCCAGTGCGTATTGAAAGCTTCGGGCGAATCGCAGGACGTGATGTTCGTGTTGCGCAAGGCGGTGGCGCGCTCTAACAAATCATGGTGGATCTGATCGAGCATTTCCGCGGCGGAGCGGATGAAGTCCTCCTTCAGCGGAAAATCCTTGTGAGACACCATCTGGTCGCGGCGTTGCACGCAGATCTTGCGGGTCTCGATGTCACGCGGGCCGACTTCGATGCGGATTGGCACGCCTTTCTTTATCCACTCCCATTTCTTGATGCCCCCCCCGAGGTCTCGCGTATCGACGTGGACGCGGATGGGCTCGCCGTGATACATCTGGTGGCGCAGCGTTTCGGCGAGCGAGTGGCAGGAGGCGATCACCGCATCGCGCGTGTCCTCCTTCGGCGTGACCGGCAGGATCACGATGTGCCGGGTGGCAACGCGCGGCGGCAGGATCAGGCCGTCGTCGTCCGCATGAGCCATGATGAGGGTGCCGATCAGGCGGGTTGAAACTCCCCATGAGGTGGTGTGCGCATGCTGCACGGTGCCATCGCGACCGGTGAAGGCGATGTTCTGGGCCTTCGAGAAATTCTGCCCGAGATAATGCGAAGTACCGGCCTGGATGGCTTTGCGATCCTGGACCATCGCCTCGACGGTGAGCGTCATCTCCGCGCCGGGGAATCGTTCGTTTTCGGTCTTCTCGCCGGGAATCGCCGGGATGGCGAGATGGTCGCGGAGAAACTCTTCGTAAAGTCCGTGGATCATGCGGGTTTCCACGATGGCCTCGTCCTTCGTCTCGTGCGCGGTGTGGCCTTCCTGCCAGAGAAACTCGGCGGTGCGCAGGAACAAACGCGGGCGCATTTCCCAGCGCATCACATTCGCCCACTGGTTGATGAGCAGCGGCAGGTCGCGGTAGGACTCGATCCAGCGCGCGAAAGCCGCGCCGATGATCGTCTCGGAGGTCGGCCGGATCACATAAGGCTCGGCGAGCTCGCCGGTGGGGATCATTTTGGTTTTCCCGGTGACCGGGTCTTTCACCACCTCCAACCGGTGATGCGTGACCACGGCACACTCGGTGGCGAAACCTTCGGCGTGCTCGGCCTCCTTCTCGAGGTAGGAAAGCGGGATGAGCAGCGGGAAGTAGGCGTTCTGGTGGCCGGTGGCCTTGAACTTGCGGTCGAGTTGTTGCTGGATCAGCTCCCAAACGCCGTAGCCCCACGGCTTGATGACCATGCAGCCGCGCGTCTCCGAGTTTTCCGCGAGATCGGCGGCTTTGATGACTTGCTGGTACCACTCGGGGAAATCCTCGGTGCGGGTGGGCGTGATGGCGGTCTTTTCGGCGGACATTGTGGCTGGCGAGATAGGAATCACGCCCCACGCCAAAGAGCATCAAAAAAAAGCGTGAAAATCCCAAGTTGGATGTTTGACAGGGGGGGAACCACTTGTCTTACTCGCGGCGTTAGGAATTGAAACCCCGCGCGCGCATGAGCGAAAACGAAAATCAACCACCATCTCCGAACAAGCAAACGTCCAGCGTGCCTCTCAAGAAAGAGACCGTGCGTGTGACCCTGAAAGCCGCCGACGCGCCACCCGCTGTCCCATCCGCGACCGTGCCGCTGGCACCGCCGGTGCGTCCGCCCGTTCCCGGAGGTGCACCCCGGCCGCCGAC
>JBGSUP010000414.1:0-2207 GCA_041753485.1 Akkermansiaceae bacterium | reverse complement strand
GGGCGTGGCGGCGGATGCGGCGTATTGGGCGAAAGACGTTGCAATCGAGTATCGGAAGATTCTGCTGGCCGGTGCGGGCGAGCGGGTGGAGGAACGGGTGGACCAAAGCGGGGCGATGAAGCGCATCGTGAAGCGCAAGGGCCTGACCAAAGAGCAGCTTGATGCGGAGCAGGAGCGCTTGATGGAAGCGGAGGAGAAGCGGATGGGCGAATTGCCGTTCGGGCGGATGCTGAGGTGCCGGGTGAGGTATTTCACCGACGGGGCGGTGATCGGCAGCAGGGAATTTGTGAATGCGGCGTTCGCCAGGGCGCGCGACCGCTTCGGGCCGAGGCGCAAGGATGGGGCAAGGAAGCTGCGGGGCAAAGGATCGGCCGCAGCGGGGATGTTGTGGAGCCTGCGGGACCTGCAGTGCCCATGAATGATGTTTTTGGATATGAATCACGAGAAACAGAGAGGATCAGAAATCCACATTCGGCCTGCCGTTTATCCCAGCCGCCAGCCTTCTCAGATTCCCACCCGTCCACATCCTGGACCTGTGCGAAGTCCGCACCCGCGTAAGCGCTCAACAGAGCACCTCTCGCATTTTTGTCATAGGGGCCATAGCTATGGCATCTATGCAACGCGGCTCTCGATGGTCTGGCAGGCAGCCGGGCGGGTTTTGATCCAGTTGACCGGCAGCAGGGCTTCGTGGTCCGCGGCGGGCGGATTGTGCATCAGCTTTTCGAAAACCCAATCGAAGTAGGCGAAGGGATCGGCTCCGTGGCGGCGCACTTGCTCGACGAAGGTGTAGATGACCGCACTGCGCCAGCCGGTTTTCTCGACGCCGATGAACATCCAGTTCTTGTGACCGAGCTTGGTGGGACGGATGGCGTTTTCCGTCAGGTTGTTGTCGAACTCGATCTGGCCGTCCATGAAGCAGGGTTCGAGGTGAGCCCATTGATGGGTGCCATAGGCGAGCGCCTTGCCGAGATTGCTGGTGGGCGTGATGCCACGGAAGCGGGCCACCCTCCGCATCAGTTTGGCAAGGTGATCGTAGGGTTTCCTGGATTCGAGCCAGCGGGCGCGTTGCCGGTCGAGAGGTCCGGCACCCTATTCACGAAGGCGGGCTTCGACCTGATAGATGCGGCCGATGAGCAGCAGGATGCGGGCGGTGATGCGCGGACGCTCCTGGCGGGCTTCCTTGAACTTGCGGCTGATGTGAGTGAGGCAGGAGACGGGGGTGATTTCCAGATCCGCATGACGCTCGATGAAGATGCGGTAGGCGCGCAGGCCGTCGCTCTGGAGATGGCCGCAAAATGACGGCTCTCCATCCTTGCCGATGAGGATGTTGTCCAGGCAGGTGTTGGCGCGGCTTTTGTGCCAGTCGAAGAGCACTCCGTGTTCGTCATGGTGATAGACCCAGAAGTAGCCCAGCGCGGTCTTGCCCGTGCCGGGCTCAAGACATCGCAGCGGGGTTTCATCGACTTTGACGTAGCCGGACCGGCGCAAGCGCCCGGCGAGTGTCTGATGGAGAGGCAGCAGCCGGTCGGCGAGGTGGTCATGCCAGGAGCACATGAGGTTGTGGGTCAGCTCGATGCCATGGGCGGCCTTGAGTTTCCACTGCTCGCGGTAAAAGGTGCTGTGGTAGCAGAACTTCTGGGTGAGCAGGTGGGCGCCAAGCGAAGGAGTCAGCACGCTGCCGGGCAGCAGGCAGGGTGCGAGCGGCGCGGTGACAGGAACGGCATCGACTTCGTTTTTGCGCACGTGGGTGAGCCGCTTGATGATCTCCAGGGTGAAGGCGGCGGGTTTGACGTGGAGGCGTTCGCTGGTTTCCTCGCCAAGCAGGCGGAACTCCCCGGGCGCGGCGAGCACGTCGGGATGGGTGATTTCGCGCACGACGGTAGGCAGGCCTTTGAGCGATTCGCTGAGTTTGTTGGTGCGACGCGCGCGGGGCTTCGCGGCGGGTGTTTCGGCGACGAGGATTTCAGCCGCCGGTGGATCAGTGGCTTTGATTTACTTGGCCTGTCGTTGCCGAGGTTGAGAATCCGGTTAATTACGTACAGAGCGACTGTTACGTTTGATTGCTCCTGTCCCGCCCCCGACGGAACGTCCGAATTGACACGGTGAGGTAAGCTATGGCCGGGCAACCGAACCCGACCATGAATCCCAAAGACGACAAGACCACCCGCACGCGCCGCCAGTATTCCGCCGAGGAAAAAGTCCGGCTG
>JBGSUP010000413.1:0-7013 GCA_041753485.1 Akkermansiaceae bacterium | reverse complement strand
GCGGCGTCGAGCGGATCGCTGCCGGCGGAATATTCCGCCAGATTTGGCGCGCCATCGCGGTCGGGGTCCACCTCGTCGGCAGCGATTTCGGGGTCGTCCGCCGCCGGGCCGAAATGGACATGTCGCCATGCTTCGATGGATGATCCGGCCAGTTCATAGGTGATGGTGCCGGCGGCGAGGTCGGTGGCCAACTGGCCGCCTGCCTGTTGGAAAACCCAGGGTCCGTAGTTGGCGTCCTCCCGCAGATGGTATTCGAACCAACCCGCCATGTAGCGCCGGTAGAGCGCCTGGCGCGTGCCATTGGCCCCGCCGCAGGTGATTCCGCTCAGAAAGCCTGCCGGGTCTTGCGGGTCGGTATGGTTCGCACCGATGATTTTAACTCCCCGCTTCAGCGAGGTGGCGGCCTGAAACAACACTTGGGCGCTGCCGTTGGCATTGCAAGCGGATGGCTCGGAGTAAGTGATCGCCACCGGCGCGGCCACCACGGAGAGTGCTGCCACACCCAGCCCGCCACTGTCCACCGGATCCATGGTGGAAACCGCCCGGATCCGCGGGTCGCGCGAAGCCGCGACGATCGCGCTCAACCCGCCGGCCGAGTGACCGGTCGCTCCGGTCCGGTCGGTCCTGACGCGGCCGAAGAAAATCGACCCCGCGTCCCGATTGCGGGCCTCGATCCAATCGATGCACTTCCGCAGGTCGTCGGCATAACGGCTGTGATCACTGCCCGAGTTCGAGTCGGGAATCAGGACAATGTAGCCGCGGGAGGCGAGATGAAGCCCTTGGTTCACGTGCCGGGCTTTCGATTGGAGAAAACCGTGGCCGAGAACGATCACCGGACAGCGCCGGGCAGCGGCGCTCACTTCGGCGGGCGTGCCGGGGTGATAGAGATCGGTGTCGAGGGTTTGGCCTTGCGTGCCGGGAATTGCGACGGTTTGGCGCACTGCGGGAAACGGACCATTGGCGGAGGGATCGCTTGACGCCAGGACAGAACCCATGGACATCAAGGTGCTGAGGAGAAATGCGTGGGGGGATTTCATGGAAATGACGGGTGAAATTACCACGACTGGGGGCTTCTGCAACAATCGGAATGTGCCACGCGATCAATCGGAACGTGGGAATTCCTGACATTCGCCCGGCGCGGCTTCCTGAAAAAATGAGTTTGTGAAATTCGGCCGCTTCAAGTGAAGTAACTGAATCCCAACAATGCTGAAGTAGCGAGATTTGAACCTTTCGCAACAATCCCATGAAAAACACCAACAATCCTATCCCACGCCGCGAGCTCATCAAGGGCGGGCTGGCCTCCGTCATCGCTTGGTCCGCCGCGCCCCTGTTCCTCTCTCCACGGGTGCTCGGCCGCCCCGGTGAGACCGGTCCCAACAGCCGCATCCACGTTGGAATTGTCGGCAACGGCCTGATTTCCGGCGGTCACCGCGGGTTCTGCCTCACCCAGCCGACGACCCAGGTTGTCGCCCTCTGCGACGTGCGCAAGAGCGCTCTGGACCGGGCCATGGCCGAGGCCAAGGCCAAGGGAACGACCTGCGATGCCATGAGCGACTGCAACGAATTGTGCGCCCGGACCGACATCGACGCCGTCTTCGTCACCACGCCCGACCATTGGCACGCCGCCATCGCCATCGATGCGATGCGCCATGGCAAGGATGTCTATGTGGAAAAGCCGATGACCCTCACCGTCGAGGAAGGTAAGGCGATGTGCCGCGCCGCCAAACGTTATGGGCGGATCGTCCAGGTGGGCTCCCAGCAACGTTCGGAAAACGCTTTCCGCAAGGCCGCTGAAATCGTGCTGAACGGCTACATCGGCAAAGTCCACACCATCGTTTGCAAGCTCGGTGAGTTCCCGCCACCCACGCAGTTCACCGAGCAACCGGTGCCCGCCGGCTTCGATTACGAGCGCTGGCTCGGCCCCACTCCGTGGGAACCCTTCAACGCGGATCGGGTCAAGGGGGACTACGGTGGCGGTTGGCGACGCTTCTGGGAATACGGCTCCCGCAAGAACGGCGACTGGGGTGCCCACCACTTCGACATCGTCCAGTGGGCCCTCGGTATGGATGAGTCCGGGCCCGAACTTTTCGTCCCCGCCGGATTTGACGGAAAGCAACAATACCATGTTTACAAAAATGGTCCGAAGGTGATCCGCGATGGAGACAGCAAAGGTGCCATGATCCGCTTCATCGGCGAGTCCGGCGAGGTCCTCTGCGGTCGTGGCGGCCACCTCGAAACCACTCCGGTCGCCCTCAAGACCCTGGTGCTCAAATCATCGGATCAGGCTCTCTACACCTCCAACGACCATCGCACGGACTGGCTCAACGCCATCAAAACCCGCAGCCAGCCGATCTGCCACGTCGGCATCGGCCACCGCACTGCCACGATTTGCCAACTCAGCGGCATCGCCGAGCGCCTCGGCCGCCCGGTCCGCTGGAATCCCGCCGCCGAGCAAATCAACGATGATCCGGTCGCCTCCCGCATGCTGGACAACCCGCGCCGCGCCCCGTATGCGCTTCCGGTCTGACACCATCCCACCGCCATGAAACTTTGCCATACCGTCCTGATCGCGGGTCTTTTCATCACCCGCCTCCACGCCCTCGATGCCCTGCAAGTCGCGGCCGTGGCCAAACAGTTCGACAACCCTTCCGGCGACGAACAATACAAGGCACGCGCCGAACTCAACCGCCTCGTCCACGAGGCCAGCGTCCCGGGCGAAGGCGACGCCGCCGCAGTGAGCAAAACCCTCATCCAGGTGCTGGAATCCGCAAATACCTCCAACGAGGCGCGCAAATACATCCTGCGCGCCCTTGCAAGATTGGGCTCCCCGGACTCCGCCGCCCCGCTCGCCAAATGGCTGGCCGACAAGAACCCCATGCTCAGTGAGGAGGCCCGCCAGGCGCTCTCGTGGATCCGCAGCCCAGCCGCCGTCGCCAGCCTCGAAAACGCGTTGCGGAAAAGCACCGATAAAGCCGCAAAACTCGGCCTGATGGATGCCCTCGCGCTGCAACAATCGGCATCGTCGGTCGCTGTGCTCGCACCCTTCATGGTCGATCCCGATGTGGAAATCGCCCGCGCCGCCCTCGCCACCGCCGCCCGCATTGGCGGAGCGGATGCCGTGACCACCCTCACCAAGGCGAACTCCAGCGACAAGCTGGCCCCCGCCGTGAAGCAGGATGCCGAAATGGCCTTGCTCATCGCCAGTTCGGGTGATCCGATCGTCGCCACCCAACTCTATCAGTCGAGTGCGTCGCCCGTGGTCAAACTCGCCGCGTTCAATGCGGCAATGCAAAGTGCGGCTCCCGCCGATAAATCCAGGCTGATCGAACTCGGGCTGAAAATGGAAGACCCCGGCCTCCGCCAGGCGGCCCTTGCGCGGGGCCTTGAGACCGGCCTGCCGTCACTGCTCACGTCCCTTGCCCAGGCGATGGATCAGGCACCCAAGGAAGACCGCATGGTGGTCCTGGCGAATCTCCATTTGCTCAAGGACACCGATGCCGCCGGAAAACTCGCCATCGGCCGCGTCGGCTCTCCCGATGAGGATGAGCGCATCAGCGCGATTGCCGCGCTGGGGCGGATCGGCACCCAAGCCACCTTCAGCGCCATCATCGATGCGCTCGGTGCGCGCGAACCACGGGTCAACCAGGCCGCCGCCAGCGCGCTGGCCGGCACCCGTTTTCCGGCTGCTGAATCCACCCTCACCGCCATGCTCAAGGGGGACAACTCGGCTGCCAAGGTGCTTGCCGTGAAAGCCCTTGCGTTCCGCCAGCTTCCGGATGGCAACGCCATCTTGTTGGAGATCGTCAAGGGATCCGACCTCGCCGCATTCAAGGAAGCGCTGCGGGTGCTCTATGCCACCGCCTCCATCGATGACCTGCGCGCCCTCTGCACCCAGGCCGCCGCCACGGAAAACGCCGAACTGCGCCGCAGCATCGTTTCCATTTGCTCAAGGATCGCCACCCGCCTCAACACCGACGAAGCCCGCGAATTGGTCAAAACCCTTGTGCCCTGAGGGAAAATGACCTACAAGCAGCTTGTCGATGCAGGGAGGGATGAAACAGTGGATGGCGGAGCGTTTGCGGTTCAAGCCACGCCTGCTGGAGGTTTTCAGCGGCAACTACGGCCGCGTCCAGTTGGGCGATGATGTCATGGCGGGACTCACCGTCGGCATGATCGCGCTGCCGCTCGCGCTTGCGCTCGGCATTGCCAGCGTGCCTGCCGGGGCGGAGACCCCGTTTCCAGCACCCGCACTCGGGATTTTCACCGCGATCATCGCCGGTTTTCTCATCTCCGCACTCGGTGGCAGCCGGGTGCAGATCGGCGGGCCGACCGCGGCGTTCATCCCGATCATTCTGCTCATCATCGAGAAACATGGTTATGGCGGGCTGTTGATGGCCACGGTGATGGCGGGCGTGATTCTGGTGATCATGGGCCTGGCAAAAATGGGCTCGCTCATCAAATACATCCCGTGGCCGGTCACCAGCGGTTTCACCACCGGCATCGCCGTGGCGATCATGGCCACGCAATCCGGCGATTTCCTCGGAATTCATTCCGGCGAACCGGCCCCACGCGAGTTCGCCGAACGCCTGCTCTGGCTGGGCGCCCATCTGGGAGATATCAATTTCCCCACGCTCATGCTCGCGGCCGGATGTTTGGCGGTGATCATGCTGTGGCCAAAGCTCGGATTGAAACGTGTGCCCGGATCCATCGTCGCCATGCTCGGTGCCACGGCGCTGGTCGCCGCCTGCGGCTGGCAGGAGAGCCTGGGGATTTCCACCATCGGTTCGCAGTTTGGCGGCGGCGCGATTCCCGCGGGCCTGCCAGCGCTCTCGTTTCCGCATTTCGACTGGTCGATGGTGCGCGATCTCATCGGACCGGCAACCGCCATTGCCTTGTTAGGTGCCATCGAGTCGCTGCTTTCCGCCGTGGTCGCCGACGGGCTGACCGGCGGGCGCCACGATAGCAATACCGAACTGGTCGCCCAGGGCGTCGCCAACATCGTTTGCCCGTTTTTCGGCGGCTTGCCCGCCACTGGAGCCATCGCCCGCACCTCCGCCAACGTGAACAACGGCGGACGCTCGCCGGTTTCCGGCATCGTGCATTCGCTCACCCTGTTAGGCATCATCCTGCTCTTCGCGAAATGGGCCGCCTATGTGCCGATGGCCGCCATGTCCGCAGTGCTGGTATTCGTGGCCCTGCGCATGGGCGAGTGGCATGAGATGAAGCGGCTGCGGCTGATGCCGCTCAGCGATGCGGTGGTGCTGGTGACGACTTTCGCGCTCACCGTGATCTTCGATCTGGTGATCGCCGTGGAGGTGGGCATGGTGCTCGCGGCGATTCTCTTTATCAAGCGGGTCTCGGAAACCACCGAAGTCTCCCAGGTATTCGAGTCCGATGTGCTTGAGTCCCCGGAGCAACTTGTCGTCGGCAAGGAGATCCCGGAGGGCGTGTTGGTCTATCGGATCTTCGGTCCCTTCCTGTTTGGCGCGGCTGAAAAAATGGAGGACGCCATCGAGCGCGTCGAACAACTCCCCAAAGTCCTCATTCTGCGGCTGCATCTGGTATCCGCCATGGATGCCACCGCGCTCAACGCGCTGGAGAGCGTCATCGAGCGGTTTCAGAAACACCGGGGCAGCGTGATCCTCAGCGGGCTGCACCGCCAACCGCTCGACATGCTGCGCAAGGCGGGATTCATCGAGGTCATCGGCCGGCCGAACCTGGTGGCTCATTTCGACGCGGCCCTGGTGCGGGCCCGCGAGATTTTAAGCGATCCGGAACGCGGGTCCTGAATCAGGCCCTGCGGGCCGGAGCGATCGCGTCAATGGCCTCTAACAGCGCGTCATCGGGGGATGGGGCGTTGAGGGATTCCAGCGCATCATCGAGCTGGGCGACGTTGCGGGCACCAATGAGTGAGGAGGTCATGGCGCGGGTGCGCAGCGTCCAGCGGATGGCCAGGTGGTGAAGCGGCATGCCGTGGGCGGCGGCTAGATCGCTGAGGGCGCGGATTTGCTCCATGCGTGACTCGACTTGCCCGGGCTGGAGAAAACCCTCGGGCCGGGCGGCACGCGAGCCGGCGGGGATGCCATCGAGGTATTTCGGCGTGAGCATGCCCTGCGCCAGGGGGCTGAAGCCGATGCAGCCGATGCCTTCGTCGAGCAGGTAGTCGAGGATGCCATCGGTTTCCACATCACGCTGGAGAATGGAATAAGGCGGCTGATAGATCACGCAGCGGATGCCCATGTCCTTGAGGATTTTGACGGCCTTCTTGAGTCGCTTGAGCGGGTATTTCGAGATGCCGGCGTAGAGTGCCTTGCCACTTTGGACGGCGGTGGCGAGCGCGGACATGGTTTCCTCCAGCCGTGTGTCCGGATCCGGGCAGTGGGAGTAGAAGATATCGACGTAGTCGAGCCGCAGGCGCCTGAGCGACTGGTCGAGCGAGGCCAGCAGGTGCTTGCGCGAGCCGTTCGCGCCGTAGGGGCCGCTCCACATGTCGTGGCCGGCCTTGGTGGAAATCACGAGTTCGTCGCGGTGACAGATGAAATCACTGACCAGAATGCGGCCGACATTTTCCTCCGAGGATCCGGGCGGCGGCCCGTAGTTGTTGGCCAGATCGAAATGGGTGATGCCGCGATCGAAGGCGCGGCGCATGAGCCGGCGGGCTTCCTCGAAGTCATCCACGCCGCCGAAGTTATGCCAGAATCCGAGGGAGATTGCGGGAAGCAGCAGGCCGGAATCGCCGCAGCGCCGGTAGGGCATGCGGCCGTCGTAACGCGCGGTGTCAAACATGCCGACAAAATGCCGGGCCCCTCCTGTCTTGCCAAGCATCAAAGATAGGCCAGCAGTCCGTCCACGGTTTCCCCGTCAAGCCGGCGCACAAGCGCGATGACCAGCGAAATCATGTGCAGGTGGTCGTTGAGATCGATGATGGCGTTGTGCGAGTGGATGTAGCGCGCCGGCACGCCGAGCACGATGCTCGGGATGCCGTGGTTTGCGAGATGGAAGGAACCGGCGTC
>JBGSUP010000412.1:0-7175 GCA_041753485.1 Akkermansiaceae bacterium | reverse complement strand
GCCGCCGACCGCGCGCATCCCGACAAGCGCCACCGGCCGCTTGCCGCGGGGTTGCTTCCGGTTTCGACCGCGGTCGCCCTTGCCGCGTGCCTCACCATCGCCGCATTCACTCTGGCCGCCATCACCGGACCGGTGGTGGTGGGCGTGCTGCTGCTCTACATTGTCCTGAATGCCGCCTACACGATCCGGCTCAAGGAAATGCCCCTGGCTGACATCGCGCTGCTCTGCTGTTTCTATCTGGTCCGGCTGATGCTCGGACTCGCCGTGCTGGGGCTGCCGCAGTCGGTCTGGTTCATCGGCTTCATGGGTTGCCTGTTTGCCGAGCTGGCCCACTGGAAACGCTATGTGGAGGTGATCAGCACTCAGTCATCCTCGTCGAAACGGCGTTCCTACACCACCAATGACGCGAACGTGTTGCTGGCATTCGGTGTCGGTTTTTCGTTCACCGCCGCCGTCGTCCTGACCTTGTATTTGCGCTCCGAGGAGATTTCGCCGGTTTACACCTCGCCCAAGCTGCTGGCCATTCTGGCGCCGATCCTGCTGCTCCACAATCTGGGGATGTGGCTGGAAGCATCGCGCGGAAATGGTGCCTCCGATCCCATCAACTTCGTTCTCAAGTCCCGCAAGTTCTGGGCGGCCGGGGTTGGCGCGGCCATCGTGCTGGTCGCCGCGCGCCTGCTTCCGCTTTCATGAGGCTCCCTCACCCGGATTCCCACGGTTCCATGGCTGAAACCACCGCTTGCAGGATCTCCAATCCCGTCACCCGCGCCAACCGCTGGCTCATGCTGATGCTTGCCGCCTGGGCGGCATGCTGTGTGCTGTCCCTCGCGCTGCTGTTCAAGTATGGCGAGACTCCGCAGCGCGCCTTTGAGAAGACGATCTGGTCGGTCGTGCCGGCCTTGGTCAAAGCGCAATACAAGGACGATTCATGGGGCCCCATGGGCCGGGCTTTTCTCCGTGCCCGGGAAAGCGGCGATGGCGATATCTATGGCGTGTTTTTCACCGAGGGCCGGAAGTTCCAGTATCCTCCGACGTCGCTTCTGATCTTCTTCGCGGTGCCGGATTCATGGCTGGGAAATGACAGCTTCAGGCGCAATGAGCTCAACACTGATCTAACAGGAGCTCCGCTGCTGTTCCTGCGGACCTTGTCGCAGTTGTCGGTGCTGCTGACCATCGCCGCGACGATCGCGATCTTCGAGACCGGACTCCGGCGCCTGCGGGGCGCCCGGGATGATTCCACAGGCTGGCGGCTGGCACGCATCGCCATCCTCGCGTTGCTCGGGCTCACATTCTATCCGGTGGTCAAGGCGCATGAACTGGGGCAGATCCAGGCCTTGCTCAACTGCCTGACCGCGCTCGCCGTGCTCGCCTGCGTGCTCGGCTGGCGTGCCTCAAGCGGCTTTCTCCTCGGACTGTGCTGTCTGGTGAAACCCCAGCTCGGGGTGGTCCTGATTTGGGCGGCGCTGCGCCGGAACTGGCCCATGCTGGGTGGGTTCGTCGCTGCGGTGCTGCCGTTGGGGCTCATCTCGCTGGTGATGTTCGGCTGGAGCAATCACATCCGCTACCTCGAGGTGATCCGGGAAATCGCGAGACTCGGTGAGAGCTACTGGCCGAACCAGAGCATCAACGGCTTCATCAACCGGCTGATCGGCAACGGCGATGCCGTGGATTTCAAGTATTTCGAATTCGCGCCCTATCATCCGGTGGTTCATGCCGTCACCATGGCAACCAGTCTGCTGATTCTCGGTCTGGCTTTTTACAAGCGCAAGGCGGCTCCGGCATTCGATCCGCAACTCGATCTCGCGGTGATCATCGCCGCAGCGACGCTGGCCTCGCCGGTGGCGTGGGAACATCATTACGGCGCGTTTCTCCCGCTCTTCGCGCTTGCGCTGCCGGCCTGCCTGGCACGGGGCGCATCGGCCTGGATCACCGGCCTGGTTTGCGCGGCGTCCTTCCTTGCGACCGGCGTGGTCATGCTGGCTCCGAGGATCCTGCTGGATCCGAAGTGGCACACCATACCGGCCTCGCACATGCTCTTCGGAGCCCTGCTTTTTTTCGGCCTGCTGCTCTATCTCCGCAGCCGCGCGGGCACCGGTGCCTCCGTGCCGGTTGATGAAACCGCGGCTCCAACCTCCGCTGGCACATGAACAACAGTTGGTTCTATCTGATTCATCTGGCGGCCTTTGCCGCGGGAATCATCATGCTGGAAGGCATGCGGCGGCGTGCCGTGCCATGGCTGTTGCGGGCGGCCGCCGGGGTTTTCGCCTGCTGCGCGATGGCGGTGTTCGTGTTCCGGATTTCCGAGCCTCCGGATCTGTATTCGGATTTTTTCAAAGCCTATTATCCGGCGGCCAAGGCGGTTGTTGTCGAGAATGGTGCCGCCGGACTGGCGGATTCGATGACCAGGGGGGCCGGTGGCTTCGTGAACCTGCCGATCCTGGCATATCTCTTCGCGCCTTTCGGCCTGCTTCCGCCGGGTCCCGCCGGATCGGCTTTCCTGATGGCGGGCATTCTCGCGACGGTCGCCGCCTGGCTTGGCTTGTCGCGGCTGGCGGGGCTCGACCGCGACCAATCGCTCCTGCTGTTGTTCGTGTTCGCCGCGAGCGGGCCGCTGCACAACAGCTTGCGGGAGGGAAACACCACGCACATGGTGCTGCTATTGCTGGTGCTTGGAATCGGCCTGTTGCGCGGAAAACACGACTTCGCGGCAGGCTTGTTGTTCGGCTTCGCGGCCTTGATCAAGCTGCCGCTTCTGCTGCTCGGAATCTACTTCGTGCTGCGCGGGCGCTGGAAGGCCGGCATGGGCGGCGGCGTCCTGTGTCTGGCCGCCGGACTCGCCTCGCTTGCCGTCTTCGGCTGGGACCTCCATCTCCACTGGTATCAACACTCGATCAAACCCTTCGCCGAAAACCCGCTGGCCGCTTTCAACGTGCAATCCGTGCAGGGCTTCATCGCCCGCCTCCAGCATGGCTCGCTGCATCTCGCCAATTGGAATCCTCCCGAACTGCATCCCGCACTCCACACCTTGTCGCGCTTCTCCGCCCTATTTCTGATGGCAGCCGTCGCGATCATGCTTGCCTGGCCACGGCGCTTGAAGCCCGGCGGCCTCCTGGCAGCCTCTCCATCCTCGATCATGGAATTGGAAATCTGCGTCATCATCCTGTTGGCGATGGTCACCAGCACCGTCTCGTGGTCGCACTATTATCTCTGGCTGCTGCTGCCGACCGCCTTTCTGATCGGGGCCTCGCCGCCGGCGCTCGCCATGAAATGGATCCGCATACCCGGCATGGTGGCGGTGATCGGGGCGCTGCCACCCGTTCTCATCATCACGCTGGGCGGCAGGATCCCTGCCAGGCTGCATGCCAGTCTCGCCGTTTCCCACTACCTCTTCGCCGGACTTCTGTTGCTCGCGCTGCTGGTGGCCGCCGCCTGGTGGTCTTCCGCAGAGGCGTCCGATCAATCGCGTTGAACTCCGTGACCATTCCGCCATGAATGCCAAGTCGATTCCGAGCCGTCGAAATCTCCTTTTCGAAGCGGTGTTCCTGCTCGCCGCGCTGATCGTCACGATGCTGTTCTGCCAGCTCAGGTTGAGGTTCTGCGAGCGCTTTGCGGGGCCGGAGTTTTTCGACCAGATCGTCGGCCACGCCGGTGAGAAACCCTGGCAATACCGGATCCTGATTCCCGGCATGGCAGGCGTCTTGAATCATCTGAAACTACCCGCCGTGGAATCGCTCCATGGCTGGAGGAAAATTCTCGAGGGCCTGTTCATGTTTCTCACGATCATCGCATTCCGCCGCTGGCTGTTCCTGATCCTGAAAGACCGGACGCTTGCCTCGGTGTTCGCGTTCTCGTTGTTCGCGGTGCTGCCGTTCCATCACTTTTTTCCAAGGCCTTATTATGCGGACTACTGGTTCGATACGCCCGCGATGCTGGTAATGATCCTTGGGATCACGTTCCTGTATGAGAAGCGCTGGACCGCCTATTACCTGCTCTTCGTGATCGGGACATTCAACCGCGAGACCACCTGCTTTCTCACCGTCATCTATCTGCTGACCTCGCTGGGAAAAGAACGGATCACCACGCTGGCGGCCCACTGTGGCGCCCAGTTCATCATTTGGATGGCGATCAAGATCACACTCGCGAGAATCTACGCCGGAAACCCCGGGCCGGATGGCTTCGAGTGGTTCGATGGTGGCTCAACCATCCCGCACTATGTTGATAACCTCAAGTTCCTCTCCAAACCGGGGAATCTTCCGGGATTTCTCAGCATCATGGGCTTTCTGTGGATCCCGATCCTGATTTTCCACAGGCGGATCCACCATGATTTCGTCAAGCGTTCATTGTGGGTGTTCGTCCCGTATTTCGCCGGGATGTTCCTGGTGGCGAACTGCTATGAGCTGCGGATCTATTCGGAACTGATTCCGCTGTTTCTCTCGGCGTTCCTGCTGATCCTGATCGACTTGATCAAATCGCTGCCGCCGTCCGATCCGACGGATCGGGAGGTGGGGCCCGCGCGATGCCCCCCCCGGTGAGCGCCCGCTCCGGCGCAGGTGCCCGAGAATCCTTCTTGGATCATCCGCCGGGATATGATTTCATCTCCCCGATGAATCCACTGATCCGTATTGTCCCGATAGCCGTGCTGGGGTGCACCGCCGCCGGTTTCACCGCCGAGGAATTGACCGTGCGCCCGCTTTTCAACGGCAGGGATCTCAGCGGTTGGAAGGGTAAGGGCTACCTCGTCGAGGATGGTGCCATCGTCTGCACGCCCGCCGGCCGCAACCTGATCACCGAGGAAACCTTCGCCAATTTCGTGCTCGATTTCGAATTCAAACTCACGCCCGGCGCGAACAACGGCCTCGGCATCCACTATCCCGGCACCGGCGACGCCGCCTATGCCGGCATGGAAATCCAGATTCTCGACAGCGCCTATCCGAAACGCGACGAACTCAAGGACTATCAGTTCCACGGTTCGCTCTACACCCTGGCACCCGCCAAACAGGGCGCGCTCAAACCCGCCGGCGAGTGGAACCAACAACGCGTGACCGTCATGGGGCCAACCGTGAAAGTGGAGCTCAACGATCAAATCATCCTCCGTGCCAATCTCGATGATTTGAGCGCCCGCCACCCGCAGCATCAGGGCGTCAAACGCCGCGCCGGCCACATCGGCTGGCTCGGCCACGGCGATCGTGTCGCGTTTCGCAAAATCCATATCGGCGAGCTGCCACCAGTCGCCAATGAGGAGGCAGTTACGGCCGCCGGTTTCACCCGCATCTTTGATGGCAAGACCCTCAATGGATGGAAACACTCGCCCGCAACCACCAATTGGACCGCCGCGCTTGGCATCCTCAAGCACGATGGCAAACCCGGCCCGGTCAAGGACCTGTGGACCGAAAAATCCTATGGCGATTTCACCCTCGTCTTCGATTGGCGCTGGAGCGGCCGCGGCCCGATGAAACAACGGCCGCTCGTCATGGCCGACGGCTCGCAAAAAGGCAAGACCGAGGTCGAAGAGTTGGACAGCGGCATCTATCTGCGCGGCAATACCAAAAGCCAGGTCAACCTCTGGAACTGGCCGGTCGGCTCCGGCGAGGTTTACGGCTACCGCACCGATCCCAAAATGCCCGCTGAAATCCGGGCGGATGTCACCCCGAAGTTTCATGCCGACCGCCCGATCGGCGAGTGGAACCGCACAATGATCACCCTGAAGGGCGATCTCCTCACCGTCTCGCTCAACGGCCGCGTGGTCATCGACAACGCGCAACTCCCCGGAATCCCCGCAACCGGACCCATCGGGCTCCAGCATCACGGCAGCGCGATCGACTTCGCCAACCTCTGGATCAAGGAGCATTAGCAGCTTCGGTCCGGTTCCCGCGATCACGTGATTCCATCCGGCCGGAAACCGGATACATTACGGGCTCACCCCCACCCCCCCCACCAATGATCCACCGACCCTCCCCCCGGGTCGCATGCCGGCCTGGTTTGAGCTTGCTCGAAATCACGATCGTCATTGCGGCCGTATTGTCCCTGATTGGAATCCTGTTCATCGGCGCGAGCGCCTGGAAGCGCGGCGCCGACCGCTCCGGCTGCGTGCTTACGCTGCGCAACATCCAGATGGCCACGCGTTCCTATCAGAATTTGTATGGCTACAGTCCCGGCAGCCAGCCCCTGCCGGTGGATGGCGGCCAGGATATCGCGCGGCACCTTCATCGAAAGGGATACATCGAACAAAAACTCCTCGACCAGGCACTTGGTCTCGCAGCCTGTCCCGCAGGTGGCGGCTACAACCGCCCGGCACCGCAGATGTTCCCGCCGCACGGAGAGCTTTATATGTCCTGTTCGCTCGGTGAATCGGACGAACACGCGCCGGAGTCCCATGCGGACTGGTAATTGCCTGCTTGGCAGGCGGCCGGATCCGGGCGATGGATGAAGCCTCACGATGCAATACCGCGAGGCGATCGACTGGCTTTTCGCCACCCAGATGTTCGGGATCAAACTCGGGCTCGACGGGGCGCGCCGCCTGCTGCGCGAATTCCTCGCGTTTCCCGCCCACGACGCCCGGGTGATTCACGTCGCCGGCACCAATGGCAAGGGCAGCACCTGTGCAATGATCGAAAGTATCGCCCGCGCCTGCGGCCGCCGCACCGGGCTTTTCACCTCGCCGCATTTGATCGACTACCGCGAGCGCATCAAGGTCTCCGGCGCTGAAATTCCGGAGGAAAACTGCGCCGCCATGCTCACCGCGCTGCGGGAAATCTGCGAACGCATGGAAACGCACCCGACGTTTTTCGAAATCTCGCTGGCGCTGGCGATGCGCTGGTTCCGCGACTGCGGCTGCGAGCTCATCGTGCTGGAAACCGGCATGGGCGGCCGGCTCGATGCCACCACCGCCGTGCCCGCCGATGTCTGCGTGATCACCCCGGTCGGGCTTGATCACATGCAGTGGCTCGGCGATACCCTGGGGAAAATCGCCGCGGAAAAAGCCGGGATTTTCGTGCCCGGAAAACTGGCGGTTTCCGCGCCGCAGGAGCCCGAGGCGCGCTGCGTGCTGGAAATGGAGGCAAACGAAACCCGCGCGCCGCTGGAGTTCGTGGAGCAGCCGCTGTTAGGTTATCCGATCGCGCTCGCCGGCGCGCACCAACAATGGAATGCCGCGCTCGCCGACACCGCGCTGCACC
>JBGSUP010000411.1:0-18163 GCA_041753485.1 Akkermansiaceae bacterium | reverse complement strand
GTGCCGGTGGCGGCGCTGCCGTCAGATTCTCCAAGTCAAGGTTCCCAGCCGACGATGGGTAGGATCCTTGATCGTGCCGCGTCCTCGGAACTGGCGGGCTTGATGCAGAACCAGAACCGCTGGGAACACCGCAAATTCCGGGTGAATCTGCTTTCCACCGCGACAGTTATTTCAACCCTCGCGGCGGTAGGTTTCGTGTGGTGGCTCCAAACGAGGCAGGAGGTTCCGACCCCGGCTGAAACGACGAGTGAGATCCGCCCGGCAGACGGGAGCGGACCCACCACCGGCGAGAGCAGCGCCGTGAAGAACGCCCCGCCTTCGAGTGAGGCCGTCGCACTTGAAAGCGGCCTGTCATCCACCTCGCAGCGCTGAAGCGATCGCGAACCCCGATTTTCCCCTAAATCCTCCCGGTAATAAAAAACCCCGTCGTCCTTGAGAGGTCGACGGGGTTTTGATTTGAGATGCTGGCGGAATAAATTGCCTAAGGGCTAGCCGGGGTGCGCTGCGCGATCGGCTAAAAATCTGCTAGCGCAGATTCTGGATTCCGCGCTCCAGTTACGCTCAGTTATTTGCCGGCGCGGAGGGCTTCTTCCTTTTCCTTGGCCTTGGCGATGACTTCCTCGGCCACGTTTTTCGGGCAGGGGGCGTAGTGGCTGAACTCCATGGAGAACTGGCCACGGCCGGAGGTCATGGTGCGAAGGTCACCGATGTAGCCGAACATCGCGCTCAGCGGGGCATCGGCCTTGACGCGGACGCCACCGTGGGTGGTCATCTGCTCCTTGATCATGCCCCGGCGGCGGTTGAGGTCGCCGATGACGTCACCGACTTGTGCGTCGGGTGTGAAGACGTCGATTTTCATGATGGGTTCGAGCACTTGCGGCGCGCACTTGGCCATGGTTTGGCGATAGGCGGCTTTGGCGGCGATTTCGAAGGCGATGGACGAGGAGTCCACGGCGTGGAAACCACCGTCCTTGAGCGTGACCTTGAAGTCCAAGCAGGGGTAACCGGCGAGCGGGCCCTTGTGGATGGAGGTTTTGAAGCCTTTTTCCACGGCGGGGATGAATTCCTTCGGCACGTTGCCGCCGACGACTCCGGACTCGAACACGAAACCGGAACCGGCTTCGAGCGGCTCGATGACGTAGTCGATCTTCGCGTATTGGCCGGAACCACCGGACTGCTTCTTGTGGGTGTAGCTGTCGGAAACTCCCTTGGTGATGGTTTCGCGGTATGCGACCTGCGGAGCACCGACAGTGACCTCGACCTTGTGGGTGCGCTTGAGGATGTCGATCTTGATGTCGAGGTGGAGCTCGCCCATGCCCTTGAGGATCATTTCGTTGGTTTCCTCGTCGGTTTCAACGCGGAACGAAGGATCTTCCTGGACCATTTTGCCGATGGCGTTGCCGAGTTTTTCGGCGTTGGCCTTGTCCTTGGGCGCGACGGCGATGGAAATCACGGGATCCGGGAACACCATCGGTTCGAGGGTGGCGGGGTGATTTTCATCGCAGAGGGTGTGGCCGGTCTGCACGTTTTTCATGCCGACCAGGGCGACGATGTCACCGGCCTGGGCGGTGTCGATTTCGATGCGGTCGTCGGCGTGCATTTCGACCATGCGGCTGATGCGCTCGGTTTTGCCGGTGAAGGTGTTGAGCACGGTCATGCCCTTCTTGATCGAGCCCGAGTAAATGCGGGTGAAGGTGAGGGCACCGAACTTGTCGTCCATGATCTTGAACGCCAGGCCGCGGAACGGTTTGGCGGCATCGACGACGGCGAACTCGCCGGTCGGGCTGCCTTCAAGGTCCACTTCCGGCTGTGGCTTCACTTCGGTGGGGTTCGGCAGGTAATCGACGACGGCGTCGAGCACGTTTTGAACGCCCTTGTTTTTGAACGAGGAACCGCAATAGGTCGGGAAGAACGCAAGGCTGATGGTGCCCTTGCGGATGCAGCGCTTCAGGGTCTCCATGTCCGGCTCCTCACCCTCGAGGTATTTCTCCATTGCCTCATCCTCCTGCTCGACCGCGGTCTCGATGAGCTCGGCGCGGTATTGCTCGACCTTGTCGGCCATGTCCGCGGGGACTTCCTCGATTTTGAAGTTTTCCGGCTTGCCGGAATCATCCCAGACATAGGCCTGACGGGTCAGGAGAGCGACGACACCGGCGAAGGCGGTTTCCTCGCCGATTGGCAGGACCATGACCAAGGGTTTGGCCCCAAGGATGGTTTTCACCTGCTCCACGACGCGGTAGAAATTCGCGCCGATGCGGTCCATTTTGTTGACGTAAATGACGCGGGAAACTTCCGAATCATCAGCGTAGCGCCAGTTGGTCTCGGACTGGGGCTCCACCCCGCCGGAGGCGCAGAAGACGCCAACGCCGCCGTCGAGCACTTTCAGCGAGCGGTAAACTTCGATGGTGAAGTCCACGTGGCCGGGGGTGTCGATGATATTGAATTGGTGGCCTTTCCAGAAGCAGGTGGTGGCGGCGGACTGGATGGTGATGCCGCGCTCTGCTTCCTGTTCCATGAAGTCCATGGTGGATGCGCCGTCGTGGACCTCGCCGATTTTGTGGATTTTGCCGGTGAGTTTGAGAATGCGCTCGGTGGTGGTCGTTTTGCCCGCATCGACGTGGGCGAAAATCCCGATATTGCGGTATTTGGTGAGGTCCTTCATGCCAGTGATGTGCTTCTGAATTGCGGGCGAGGGGTTCGCGCCGGGGGCGCATCTCTAGTCGGGGAAACGGTTTTGGCAATCCTAGAGTCGGAGTTTTCGATGGAAGCGGGAAATTGCGGCGCGAAACGGCCGATGCTTCGACTGCAAACCAATGGTGGCAGCGGTGAATTTTTTCCATCGCCAGGCGGATGGGTGACACTAGGATGGAGCCGCTCCAAGACTGCCAACCCATGAAGATTGTTTTCCGTTTGAATTTCCACACCGTTCCCGGTCAGTCGCTTTGGTTGAAACTCGCGACCGTGCCGGATGGGACGGGGGTCCGATTCGAGCAGGTTTTGCCGCTGCGCTGGATCAACGAGCGACAATGGCAGGCGGAGCTCGATGCCGGGGGCGGCGGCCTGCTGCGGCTCGAATATTCCTATCAACTGCGGCAGGGCCACAATGGCGTGGAACTCGACGAGTGGAACGGCCCGCGGACCGCGGTGGCGGATCCCTTGGTCCTCGATGCGCTGCTCCTCAAGGATGATTGGTGCTCGGCGGGCACGGTGGACTACGCGTTTGAGACCGACGCCTTCAGGGCCGTGCTGCCCGCCCGGGAAAAGTTCTCCACTCCGTCCCTGCCAAAACGGGCGAACCACACCTTCCAGCTCCACATGGCGGCCGTGCCGAATGGCCTGGTGCCCTGCGTGATCGGCGGTGCCCGCGAGCTCGGAGACTGGGGCTGGCATCACGCGGTGCCGCTGCGGGAAGTGGCCGCCAATGTCTGGCAGGCCCACCTCCATTTGCCCGACGATTGGTGGATCGAATACAAGTATGGCTTGTTCAATCCCAAGCTCGGCTGCGCGGTGACTCTGGAAGGCGGTGAAAACCGCACGCTGGAAGCGCGCTCTCTCGCCGCCCACCAATGGACGATGGTGCGCGACGATTCCTACCGGCGCAACGAGTCCCAACTCCAGCGGGCGGCCGGCGTGGCGATTCCGGTGTTTTCGCTGCGCAGCCGGCATGGCCTCGGCGTCGGCGAATTCGCCGATCTCAAGCCACTCGCCGACTGGGCGTCTGACGCCGGCTTGAAGCTGATCCAAATCCTGCCGATCAACGACACCACTTCGTCGCACGACTGGACGGACTCCTATCCCTATTCGGCGATCAGCGTGTTCGCGCTGCATCCGATCTATCTGCGCATTGGGGACATGAGTTATGCCATGCCGGCGGAATTCGCAGCGGAGCTTGATGCCGCGCGGGCATCGCTCAATGCCTTGGACCAGGTGGATTACGAGCAGGTGATGAAGGTGAAAATCAAGCTGACCCGCCAGGTTTTTCAAAAACACCACAAGAAGATCCTCTCCGGCGCGGACTTCCTGGCTTTCCTCGGGGAAAATCGCGACTGGGTGCTTCCCTACGCCGTGTTTTGTGTGAAACGCGATGAGTTCGGCACGGCGG
This sequence comes from Akkermansiaceae bacterium, assembly GCA_041753485.1. Lineage (GTDB taxonomy): Bacteria > Verrucomicrobiota > Verrucomicrobiia > Verrucomicrobiales > Akkermansiaceae > Luteolibacter. The sequence goes on along the minus strand of JBGSUP010000411.1, from coordinate 14,061 downwards.
ATTTCAGCCGCTGGGGCGACTGGGCGGTTTTCGATGCCGGCAAAGCCGAGGCCATGGCCGCACCCGCCCATCCGCAGTGGCCGGAAGTTTCCTATCACATCTGGCTGCAATACGAACTTGATCGCCAGCTCTCCGATGCCGTGCGGCATCTTCATCAGCACGGCATCGCACTTAAAGGCGACCTGCCCATCGGCATCGACCGCCAGTCGGTGGACGCCTGGTCCGCGCCGCACTTGTTCAAAATGGACGCGCAGGCCGGCGCGCCGCCGGATGCTTTCGCCGTGAAGGGCCAGAACTGGGGATTCCCCACCTACAACTGGGAGGCAATGCGCGAGGACGGCTACGCATGGTGGCGCTCGCGCTTCGCAAAACTCAGCCGTTATTTCGATGCCTACCGCATCGATCACATCCTCGGGTTTTTCCGGATCTGGCAGATCCCGGGCGACCAGGTGGAGGGCATCATGGGATGGTTCGACCCCGCGCTTCCGGTGCATCTCGATGAATTCCGCAGCCGCGGCATTCCGTTTGATTTCTCCCGCTATTGCCGGCCCTACATCCGCGCGCATTCCCTCGAGGAACGCTTTGGCACCTTCGCGGACGAGGCTCTCCAGCACTACCTCCACGACTGCGGCCACGGTTACTATCAGCTCCGTGACCACGTCGCCACCCAACGGCGGATCGTCGATCATTTCGAGTCCTGGAATCTGGAGGATCCCGCGGTGGCCGCACGCATGGAGCGCCTGCGCGGCGCGTTGCTGGATTGCGCCAGCGACGTGTTGTTTTTCGAGGTCCCGGGTTCCAACAAAACCTTGTTCCATCCGCGCTGCTCGATGCACATGACAAAGTCTTTCGAGGAGCTCGATCACGACCTCAAGTGGCGGATCGATGAATTGTATGTGGACTATTTCTACCGCCGCCAGGAAGGATTCTGGCAGGCGCGCGGTTACGAGAAGCTGCCGGTCATGCGGCGTGCCAGCACGATGCTGCTCTGTGGCGAGGACCTTGGCATGGTTCCGGACTGCGTGCCGGGCGTGATGCAGGAACTCGGCATCCTCTCGCTGGAAATCCAGCGCATGCCCAAGTCCTCCAAAGTCGAGTTCGCGGATCCGGCGCGCGCGCCTTACCTGAGCGTGGTCAGTCCGTCCACCCATGACATGCCCACGCTGCGCGGATGGTGGCGCGAGGATTCACGGGCCACGGCGCACTTCGCCTGGCACATGCTTGGAATGCAGTTTCCGCCGCTCGAGCTTTCCGGGGAAGTCGCCTCCCGCATCCTGGTGCAGCATCTCCAATCACCGGCCATGTGGGCGGTTTTCCCGCTCCAGGACCTGCTGGCCATCGATGAGAATCTCCGCCACCCGGACCCCGATGCCGAACGCATCAACGTGCCGGCCATCATGCCCTACTACTGGCGCTACCGCATGCACCTGGGCCTCGACGAGCTGGCGGCGGCGGAGGCTTTCAATGCAAGGATCAAGCGGCTGCTTGCGACAGGCGGCCGCTGAACCGCGCGGCATCAGGAACTGATCGTCGAACTCCGGCAGACCCTCGGCCAGCGAAATGGCCTCCGCCATGTCGCAGATTACGCGCAGGTCCTCACGCACCTCCTCGACCGCAGCCAGCTTGGCATCCGTGCCGCCATGGTATTCCGCCGTCCCGGAAATCTTCTTCACTCCCAGTTCCTCCATCCCCACAGTCGCGAAAACCACGCACAGAACGCAAAAACCGCCCCTCCAGCGGAAAAAATTCGCCGAAGACCAATTCGGAACGCTCAAATCCCTGCCCGCCCTGCCAGCCAATCTCACTGGGCTGCTGGCATCTACCGTGACCGCGTTCGATGCCTGCGATGAAGCGCTTTCCACCCGCTCCACCCTCCAAGCCACCAATCCAGAGGCACCATCACCAAGGACGAGGCCCTGCAACTCTTCCGCACCACCATCCGCCAGCGCGGGGGTCGCGTGCGCGACAAGTTCGCCAAGGGCAGTGGCCCCTATGCCGAGTTTTTCCCGCAGGGTCTCAAGGAAGACAACCAAGCCTGCGCCAGCGTCGCCGCCACCCGCAGTATCCTGAAACTCCAACTCGGCAGGAACATCCTCGCCATCGCCTCCCACCACCTCGGCCAACCCGAGCGTGCCGCCGATTATTTCAACCAGTCCCTCCTGGAGGACGCCACCCGCAACAACGACGATACCGTGACCCCGCCACCTGTGGTTTGAGGTGGAAGGGAGATCACGGAGGCGATGCATGATCGCCCGTGCCATGAGGGGGCCTGGGCAAGGGACTTCCTTCCTCATCGGCTTTTCATGGGTATCGGAGCTTCCTCACTAGGTGCAAATGGCTCGTATGTATGAGGAAAGGTGACCGGTGCATTAAAGCCAGGTCGCGCTACCGAAAAGGTATCGAAATACTCCGAATTATGATAAATTCTTCATCATGTGTCCATTTTAGTTTTAAGCAGTTCCACGCAGTTTTGATGACCGTTCGCCTTAGCCCAATCCTCAGCGGTTTTTCCGCGTCCGTCCTCGGCTAGTATATTGGCTCCATGGTCGAGGAGCCATTCAATGGACTCTGCATTGCCAGCCCTTGCGGCCAAAATTAATGGGGTCGTGCCTTCAAGGTCCACGTCCTCAAGGTTTCCTCCGGCAGCTAACAAAAGTTCCAGTGCCTTGAGTTTGTTGCCGAATGCGGCTTCCATCATCGGCGTCCGTCCATCTTTTGTGGCGGCATGGACGTCAGCGCCAGCATGGAGAAGCACAGGGATAGCCTCCGGCCAGGACGCCGCTGCTTCGTGTAGTGGGGTGCCGAGACCGCCCGGATTACTGTTTGCGTCGCCCCCCTTCTCAAGAATAAGCTTCAAAAATCGCCATCTGCTTCTTTCCTATTGTGCGGAAGATCGGCGTCTCACCGTGGATACTGATGGGCTTTGACAGGTCAAAGCCATGATCTAAAAACGCCTGCACTATCTCGACACTGCCACTACTTATGGCACCCGATATCAATCCTACAGCAAACGGACTTACTCCGGCCGCCAAATGATATTTCACCGCCTCCGCATCCCCGTTCCGGAGAGCATTGATCATCGGGTGGTCATCAGGTATCTCAGGTCTCATGGTGTAACGTTTACGGGAACAATTGGAATTTCTTGGTTGATTAACCAATCTTTGACTGACTTTGCTTCCTCAAGAGTTTATTCTGACTTCAAGTAACTCTGCCACCTTCTGATGCCCGTTCGCCTTCGCCCAGTCGAGGGCGGTCTTGCCCCGCTTGTCTTTAGCGTGGATGTCCACACCGTGTGCCAGAAGTGTTTGGGTTGAGCCCGCTTTACCTGCCTTTGCTGCGATGATCAATGCCGTGCTTTCGTTAGCATCTTTTTGTTCTGGATTGGCACCGTTTGCCAACCACCAATTGATTGCGACTACTTGGTCATTAGCGACAGCCTCTAATAGAGCATTTCTTCCTCTGTCACTGATTTGGTATTGGTCTGCTCCACGGCTGATCAGCAACTCGATCATATCGATATCTCCGACAGCGGAAGCTGACATTATTGGACTGTGACCAATTTGATCCGCTAGGTTTGGATTCGCCCCAGAATCCAACAGAAGGCGTGCAATCTCCGCTTGTTTTTCACTCAGAGACCTCAACAAGGGAGTTTCACCGAAACGATTGATAGGTAGGTTCACATCAAGTCCATGCTTGATCAGGATTGCCACTATTTCCAAATAACCTCCAGCAATCGCCGTAGAAATGAGACTTGGATAATTTTCATCTTTGATATTTACGCTTAGGCCAGACTCAAGAAACGAATGAACCGCATTCGCATTTCCATTTCGGCACTCAATGAATATGGGGTGAAGATTCGGGTAGAACTCAGGTATGAATTTTCCTAGTGGCATGGTTAATCAAGGTGCGGAATCCGTTCAATTACGATAGCATCATCAAGAACATTGGTAAACCAATTTTTGATTCGTGGCGGGAGATCAACATTTTCGGGAAGTGCGTATTTCACTCTGCTTAAATCTTCCACCTCAAGGTCAGCCATCGCTTTTTTTACCCAAGCCTTGGAAGACTCCAATCCCTTTTCACCATAGCCTAACGCCTCTTTGCTTCGCTTCAATTGATAGTAGATGGGTTTGCCGCCTTCGAGGACGATAACATCAATGTCGGTCTTAACCAATTGCGCCCCTTCTTCAATCACGACGGCCACTCGCTTTGTCAATTCGACGACTTCCTTTTCATTCCGAGCCAACCACGCAGCTCCTTCGATTTCGTAGCGGAAACCTTTGGCTTGAGCGTTGGCTGTCTTGAGCATGGCAATCGCCTCTTCGAATCCCTTCAGATTTGGGATGTCAGCGAGCTCCCCAAGATCCTTGAGCAGATTCGTCCGCTTGTAATGGCTCCCGTAAAGATACGTGTTGTCAAGGATGCGTCTCAAGGCGAAGGGGGCGATAGCTTTGTTGGCAACCTTTGCGAGGCCGTCGAGGGCCTCATCGAGTTCCCCGGCAGGGGCGTTCTTGAGCGCATAAAGCGCCTCGTCTCCCATACCTTCGAAGACTTGAACAAACTTTTTCGCGGCTTCCTCTCCGTGGGTGCCCACGGCTCTTCGTGTGGCTTGGTAGAATGACTCCGCGTTGGCTCCGAGTTTTTCAGTGGTGATGACCGCTGCTTTCGCAAGAGCATCGTCATGCATGAAGAGCTTGAAGGCGTCCGAAACGGGAATATCTGTCACCATTTTCTGGAGGAAATTCGCCTCGGCCCATCCGAACTTACCGCCACCGACGATGGCGTTTTTGATCTGTTCAATGAAGACCGTGAGGAACTTGATGGCCTTCGGGTTGGAGCCAAAGCGGATGGATAGCGTCTTTACTGAGGCGACGCCAGCATCGGCGGGAGCCCCGACTATGGAGACTTCCGCAAAGGTGGTGAGAATTCCAAGACCGCCCAGGCTCAGCTCGACGTAGTTCGGGTTCTTGTCCGACCAGCCTGTCATGCGCCATAGATTCTTGGCGCAGGAGCCGATGTCTCCCACAAGCAGAAACCCACCAGCGATGCTGGACACGGTCCCGGCATTGGTAGCGGGATCGCCACCGACAAAGGACATGACTGTGTCACAAGTGTAGTCCCACGCGTTGGGGTCCACGAGGGCGAGTTCGGTCTCCGCTTCCGGATTGACCTTGGAGAAAATGCGGATGCTTGTGTCCGCCTCTGTCGTTCCATTAGAGGTCACTGTGAAAACACCTTCACCATTGGCATCCAGCATCAGGGTGTTGTCGGAGGCCAGGCCGCTGACGCTGACATATGCACCAGCGGTTTCTCCGCCTTTGAGTGACAGATTGTCGAGGTGGCCATGAAATCCGCCCCCCACGTTGATCGGATTGACCGACGCCAGAATGCTGCCTGTGGTGACAACCTGGGCTACAGTCAAGTTGTCCAGTTTGAGTTGAAGTCGGTTGAAACGGAAATCCACCGTAAGCCCGGTCCATTGATTGAGGGGAATGGCATCAGGGGTGGTGGCGGTATAAGTGCCGGTATCGGTGGTGACACTCACCTGGATGCGCCCATCCTCCAGTTGGATGATCTGCCATGAACCACTCTTTGCGGCCAGCGTTGCGACACTGTGTTCCGCTGACCGCATCCACACAGTGGCGTTGAACTGATCGGTGAAATGGAGAGGCGGGGCATCGGCCACGCTGCCGTAACCCGTACCATCCAAGAAAAGCGAGGCCAAGCCGGCGAAAAAGACGCTCTCATCGATCACGGCGTTGTGCAGAATCATGCCGTAATTTTCTGTTCTGGATGGGGTGATATCGCCAGCGGCCTGATCGAATGCCCAAGCGCCCAAGCATACGGACGCCTGCAGGGTAAGGTGGGCAGTGGAGTTCGGAGGCCCTTTGATGCGGACCGGGGTACTGGCGTAGTAAGGAATCTGGCGTGCAATTCCGTGCGCAAAGGTTGGAGTGCTGATGCCGTCCGCCGTGGCATTGGCAATGAGCACGGGGTGGTCCGCACCGATTGCCAGATCGGAAGACGATGTGAAGTTGCCTTCCTTGAATAACAAACGGTCTCCCACGGTGGCGGTTACCACCACTATCCCCACGCGTCCATTGGCAGCATTGAGTGATGCGGTAGCCGTGCCATTGGCAACTGTGGATTGCGAAGTTATTTCCCCGTTGGAGGATGTCCAATATACGGGAGTTCCATCCACCGCATCAGCATTGACCGTGATCGTCGATTGCTCTGCCCCGCCGATGTCTAGCGCCAGATTCCCGGAGATACTTCCAGTGACGCGCTCGACGATGACTGTGATTGCGGACTGCCTGTCGCCCGCATTACAGGTAATGATTTGATCTTCCGGCACAAGAGGGGCATGGAGCACTGCTTTTGCGATGCCTCCCGTGGTAGTTTCCTCCACTGAGTCGAATGGGGGCGTCGGACTTTGATCCACGCCCCAAGTGACCGTCGTGCCGTCTTCTACTGAATTTCCATACTGGTCTTTGATTTCAGCAGTGATTACTGATGTATCCGTGCCATCAGAGCGTAGTTGGTTCTTGGTAGCAGTTAGTGAAAATTCATGGGGTTTGCCTGCACCGACCTGAATTTCCGGGGACATGGTCCAACTACACGCGTCCCCCATGTCAATCCCATCGGCACCCAGTTTCTTGATCCGTGCTTTGACAGTATAAGTATCACCCTTAATGGTGGATGTGTTCAGGGTGATCGCTGTAAGTTCGTCTTTTACCGTGGATTCGGTCTGGGTAAGGCTGCCGTTACTACCGCTTTCAATCTGCCATTCCACGATGGAACCTTCAAACGGATTGCCCGCTCTACCGGCTCCAATCTGGAATACGATGTTGATCGAATGATCGTCAGCGGAAACTACGGATTCGTTTGCCGGAATTATCTGTGCCGGCAGCATCAAGAAAGCTTTCTGCGATCCTTCAGGTTCTTCGGCTTCAATGAGATGAACGCCATGTCTGTTACCCTTTTTGAAATGAAATACGTATCCGTCATCTTCCAGTGCGGCGTATCGATTGCTGAGTTCGTGGATGGGGGTTACCTTGCCATTGCGCCAGAGTTGGTAAAGGTGGTAAAGCTCGTAGATGCGGGTTATCCCGGTTCCATCACCCGCCATGTAATGAAGGTGCTGTGCGGATAGCCCCTGTAGATGTTGATAGTTTCCGGCTTCATCTGGTAAAAACGCACGACCAATGCTGCTGCTGCCATTCCAATGCTCCGATACCAAGGCCACTTTGCCATTAGGTAGATCAGTTACATTGACAGGATAACCCCAGCCTTGCGCCTCGGCAGGCAGGCTAATTGGATTGTTTGCAGGGTCCCACAATCCCAGTCGATGGGCCGCGGGTTGGGACTCGGCGGCACTACGGGTCAAATTGGACGCGACCCAACCTGAGGGTGTTATGGATCCGTGACCTGCTCCACCTGTTGGATGATAACCGTCCGATCCTGCCATGCGACCTGCCGCAATTCCATACACATCATAGCGGTCAAGGAATTCATCGTTGCCTGGCGACATGCGAATGACCATGCGACCGTCAGTGCCAATTCCCAATGGACGACCCCAATCTGGAATTGTGTTCCAGAGGCTGGCGGTATCGATCAAAAAATTGGGGGATGATTGCCCCACAGGCCAAAATGCTGGGAAGTAAACGGCAGAGTCACTGTCTTCAACATGTAAGTCAGACGTTCCCAGTAGCTTCCGTTCATCATTAAAATGAGTCCAGCCGGTGAGAGCGACCCAATAAGAGGCACCGCCTGGCATTTCTCCGGAGATAGCAGCAGCAAGCCTCGAGTTCCATGCGCCGCCTGCCCAAATGCCGTTCTCGAAGAGAACTTCTCCCTTATCATTGAGATCCTGCACATCTCCAGAATTGGGCGGCAGATCGATCTCGATCAGGGCGTATGTGGACCCGGATGCAGCGGGCCAATTCACCAGGACTTCAGTCGGATCAGCGTCCTCTCCGTCGTTTTCCGAATCTCCGTCGGAATCTCGGTTGTTCGGGTTGGTTCCTGCCGCAGTTTCGTCTGAGTCGCTTATTCCATCATCATCGGAATCAGGGTTTAGGGAAGAGGAACCGATCAGGTTTTCCTCATAGTTGGTCAGGTTGTCGCCATCGGTATTGGTGTCTTGAACCGACACGCGCCAAAACAGTTTGTCCGGTCGTTCTCCATCCAACTGGATGAGCGGGAGGCCGTATTCCGTCACACCGCCGTTGCCAATGTACGATTCTTCCAGGGGCTGCCAACTTCCCTCGCTGAGGTCGGGCGAGTAAAATAGGGTGTATTGTTTCCCGGGAATGGTAGGCCAACAAAGGATGATGGCTTCGGGAGTGTCGATTACGGGAAGGCCGGTTTCGGAATCGATGTGTTCGGTGGCGGGAATGTAGGTGCTTTCCGGACGGAGAAAGCCATCGGGTGGATTGGGATCGAAGGGATTGGTACCGGCGGCGGCTTCCTGTGCGTTCGCCCAGCCGTCGCCGTCATCATCGGATTGGGGATTGAAGGTTTCCGGGAAGAGCGCGCCGGAGTTGTATTGTTTCTCCCAAAAGTCTGATAGGCCGTTGTTGTTGGTATCGAGAATGGCATGGGCCGGTGGGCAGCTCAGTGCGATGAGCAGTGAGGCGAATGGAATGAGGCGCTTCACTTGGCACCTCCTTTGGCGGCGGCGGGTTTTTCGGTGCGCCAGAAGTTGAGGGTGAGATTCTTGGGGCGCGGCGGGTTGGCTTTGAGTTCGGCTTCTTGTTGGATGCGGGCGCGTTCGCGGCCTTCCCATGCGGTTTTCAGGCGTTCGTATTCGTTGTTGTAAAGATCGTGGAGGGATTGGATGGGAACGAGGTCTTCGGCGGCAGGTTGATTACCGATGATTTCAAAGCTGGCCTTGCCGTCGGGGAATTCGGGCATGGCGGGGGCATCGTATTCGAGGTCTTGGGCAGTCCGCAGATCGGCCATGCGGTCGATGTCCACGTTTCCCCAACCCATGAGCAGATAGTGGGTGTTATCGGAAGAATCCGCGTATGAGTTGATGCCGCCGGCAATCAGGGCGAAATCGGCGGAGGACCAGAAGGTGATCGTTTCGCCTTTTCCCTCGGGCCAGTAGCGGACGAGCGTGCGCGGAGGGGAATCCTTCGAACGGAAAACCGTAGCACCGATGAAGAGCAAGCCGGACTTGGGATGGGCTTCGCGATAGTCGGCGAGGCGTCCGCTGAATTCGCTGTCCGGCACGGCGTATGGCTGCGCGACCGGCACGGGAGGCGGCGGGAGGGCGATGGGCTTGATTTTCTGGATAGTGATGGTCCGGCCTCCCTGCTCGTGATGGGTGGTGGATAGGATGTCTCCGGCTGGGATGTGGAATTCGGCTTTGGGCGGCAGCGGTGGTGGCGGGGTGCCGTCGGGAATATCGCCCAGGATGCGCGCGGTGGTGGAAGAAGCCGGGGGGATTGGTGAGGACTCGCGGGAATCGGCGCTTGGTTCATTCTGTGAGCGGACGAACGACGCGGTGGCCATAAAGGCCAGTAACACGAGCGATTCGGTTATCATGGGAAGGTTGGTGATACGTATCCTTCCGGTGGACGGGGAGTTAAGAAGCTGGCAAGAGTCAGCCGCAACGGCCTTTAGCCTACCCCGGAGAGTCGGCTTGGACATGCGCCGCCGCCTCCCCGGCCGTTTGGTCGGTTTGGCGGCATCGTTGCGGTCGATGCCGACCGCTAGTTGAGAGAATTTTGAAGTCCTCATCCGCCGGAGCGGACGGCAGTAGTCAATTCATGCAGTGAGGTTTCCGCAAGTGGAAAGTCTGCGTTGGATGGATTCTGCATCTTTTGGATGAGACCCTCCGTCATCCCGACCCCGATTCGGAGCGCATCAACGTGCCGGCCATCATGCCCTACTACTGGCGCTACCGCATGCACCTGGGCCTCGACGAGCTGGCGGCGGCGGAGGCTTTTAATGCGAAGATCAAGCGGCTTCTCGCGACGACCGGCCGCTGAACCGCGCGCCAGTCTTGATTTTTCGTGGAGGATGCCTTGACCGCTCGCGTCTTGGGGAAATAGGGTCCGCCCGGTTTTCCGCCGCTCCGAGAAACGATTTTCCGCCCATGAACATCCACGAATACCAGGCCAAGGAACTTTTCGACCGCTTCGGCGTGCCAAACCCCAAGGGAAAAGTCGCCGCCACCCCCAAGGAAGCGTATGACGCCGCCAAGTGGCTGGCCGTCCACCGCTTGGTCGTCAAGGCCCAAGTCCATGCCGGCGGCCGCGGCAAGGGGGTTTTCAAGAATGGCTTCAAGGGCGGCGTTCATCTCGTCGAGTCGTCGGAGGCCGCCCGCGAGGTTGCCTCGAAAATGCTCGGTCAAGTGCTGGTGACCAAACAAACCGGCGAGGCCGGCCGGCTTGTCCGCAAGGTGATGGTCACCGAATCGGTGACCATCAAACGCGAACTCTATCTGGCCATCCTGCTGGACCGCCAATCCTGCCAACCGGTCATCATCGTCTCCACCGAAGGCGGCATGGACATCGAGGAAGTCGCCGCGAAAACGCCCGAAAAAATCCTCCGCGAGTTCGTCCACCCGCTCGCCGGCCTGCAGGCCTATCAGGTGCGCAAGCTCTGCCAGACCCTCGGCCTCAAAACCACCGCCCGCCAGTTCGGCCGCCTGCTCCACTCGCTCTACAAACTCTTCATCGACTGCGATTGCTCGATGGTCGAGATCAACCCGGTCGTGATCACCACCGACGATCACGTCTATGCCCTGGATGCGAAGTTCAACTTCGACGACAACGCGCTTTACCGCCATCCGGAAATCCAGGCCATGCGCGACAAGGACGAGGAGGACCCGCGCGAAGTGGCGGCCTCCGAGTATGATCTCAACTACATCGGCCTCGATGGAAACATCGCCTGCCTCGTCAATGGCGCGGGCCTCGCCATGGCCACCATGGACATCATCAAGCACCATGGCGGCGATCCCGCGAACTTCCTCGATGTGGGGGGCGGCGCTTCCAAGGAACAAGTCACCGCCGCTTTCAAGATCATCCTCGGCGATCCCACGGTGCAAGGCATCTTCATCAACATTTTCGGCGGCATCATGGATTGCAACATCGTCGCCGAGGGCGTGGTCGCCGCCGCCAGGGAAACCGGCTTGTCGATTCCTCTCGTCGTCCGCCTCGAAGGCAACAACGTCGCCGCCGGCAAGGCCACTCTCGCCGCATCCGGCCTCAACATCGTCGCCGCCGACGGCATGGATGACGGTGCCAAGAAGATCGTCGCCGCGGTTTCCTGAAAACTGAAAACTGAACACTAACAAACTTTCCTCATGGCCATCCTCATCGACGAAAACACCAAGGTCCTCGTGCAGGGCATCACCGGCGCCTTTGGTGCGCGCCACACCCAGCTCTCGCTCGACTACGGCACCCGGATCGTGGGTGGTGTCACCCCCACCAAGGGCGGCCAGATGTTTGCGGACACGGTGCCGATTTTCGACACGGTGGGCGAGGCGGTTAGGGAAACCGGCGCCAGCGCATCCGCGATTTTCGTGCCGCCCGCCTTCGCCGCCGATGCCATTCTCGAAGCTGCGGATGCCGGCGTGGAAATCATCGTCTGCATCACCGAAGGGATCCCGGTCATGGACATGATGCGGGTCAAGGCGATGCTCGCCGGTTCCGCCTCGCGGCTCGTCGGCCCGAACTGCCCTGGTCTTGTCACTCCCGGACATGGCGTTGACAGCCACGGCGGCTGCCGCATCGGCATCGCCCCCGGCTACATCCACAAGCGCGGCAATGTCGGCGTCGTTTCGCGCTCTGGCACGCTCACCTATGAGGCCGTCTGGCAGCTCACCCAGCTCGGCTACGGCCAGAGCACCTGCGTCGGCATCGGCGGAGATCCGATCAACGGCACCTCGCATCTTGATGTGCTCGAGTTGTTCAACCAGGACCCGGAAACCGAAGCCATCATCATGATTGGTGAAATCGGCGGCAACGCCGAGGTCGAAGCCGCGCGCTGGGCCAGAGACCACTGCAAGAAACCCATCGCCGGATTCATCGCCGGCGCCACCGCGCCTCCCGGCCGCCGCATGGGGCATGCCGGTGCCATCGTCGGCGGCGAGGGAGACACCGCCCAGGCGAAGAAAAAGATTCTCGCCGAGTGCGGCATCGCCGTGGCGGAAACCCCGAGCGTGATGGCAAGGACCCTGCTGGAGCGCTGGGGCAGGTAACAGCCCGCGGCTCTTGCATTGTCCGAGTGAAATTCATCCTCATCCGCGGCCTGCTCATCGCCTACTGGGCGGTCACTCCGTCAAAGAGCAGCGGATAGTGGCCAGTGAGGAGTTTTGAAACCACAGGCTGCTGATGCTTCGCAGAAAGGCGAGTGGTTCACCTCGTCTCAATGCTCACCTGCTGTGGAGCATTATGAGGCTGTGATCGCGCTGCCCCGGCATCACAGCGATCCTTTTGACCGGCTGATCATCGCCCAAGCGCAAGTTGAAGGACATAAGGTTGTCACTTGTGACGAGCATTTCCCGGATTACGAAGTGCCGTTGCTCTGGTAACCGGAAAATCGGCTTCGCCAGGGAATCGAGCGTGAGTCAGAAATGGTGTTGAACGTGTTCCGACTGTCTCAGCCGGATTCTGCGGCTCCGTTCCCGGCTGAGACGATCGAGAGTCTTTTACGGGGCGAACTCGACGCGCTCGTAGAGATCCGCAAGGGACAAAGAAGCCTCGATTTCCGGCAGCGGGATAATGGCATCCAGCCCGCTGTGGCGCTCGATGGTGAATCCTGCTTATGTTTCGTGTCGCTGATTTCCGCGCTGGCCGCCAAATGCGAGGTGCTGCTGATTCTGGACCAAGGCGATTTCGGAATTCTCCTCGGAACGAAGGTTTACAGAGTGCGGGTGGGCACGCCGCGCTATTTTTTGATCGGAGAGGGACTCGGTTGAGGCACCGGACTGGACGACGGACCGTCGGCGCGGTGTTGGCCAAAGCCGCGCAAGCCAGCGCGGCGAGAACGAATGGAACGGATTTCATGGCGGTGCGTTTCGGGGATGGGAGGGAAGTGGGCTTCGCACGTGATTGCGGGAGAGAAAACACTGCGCAGGTCGCAATCCACTGTAGCACGCTACAAGGCACCCATTTTGAACAAGGAGAATCACCCTAGGGCGATCAGCTATGGGATCCGAACCCCGTGTCGGCTTTGATCACCGCTGAGGCACGAAGGTTTTCTGGCCTCGCACCCCTTGGTGTCCCCGATCCCATGGTCCAATCCTCAGAGCTCTTTGTGCCTCTGTGGGTTTCCTTGCCCATATTGGGAATGGGACTTCGGAATCCGGGTCGAATTTCCTGCGCGGCTAAAAACACATCGGGTTTCTGCTAAAGCCCTCCATGATTTTCCGCACTGCGGTCGCGGCGGGGAGTTTTTGACTGGCGACTTGTCTTTCGATTTCCGGCAGCAGGGCGCGCACGCGTTCATTGCGCAGGAAGCGATGGCGGAGTTCCTCCTCGATCATTGCGTGCATCCATTCGATCGACTGGTGCCGGCGGCGCTTGTCGAACGCGCCGGACTCGCGGGTGGCGGTGGCGAATTTCCCGATGATCTCCCACAGCGCGGCGAGCGTCTCGGGAACCAGCGCGGAACAAGTGGTGCAGCGGGTTTTCCAGCCGGGGGTGGCCGGCTGCAGGAAACTCAAGACCCGGCCGTATTCGGCGCAGGCGAGTTTGGCGCGCTGGACGTTGTCGCCATCCGCCTTGTTCACGGCTAACAGATCTGCGATTTCGATCACTCCTTTCTTCATGCCTTGGAGTTCGTCACCCGCGCCGGCGATCATGATGAGCAGGAAAAAATCCACCATCGAGCGCACGGTGATTTCGTTTTGGCCGACGCCGACGGTTTCCACCAGGATCACATCGAAGCCGGCGGCCTCGCAGAGCAGCATCGTTTCCCGGCTCTTGCGACCGACGCCGCCGAGCGAGCCGCCGGAGGGCGAGGGGCGGATGTAGGCGTTCGCCTGGCGGACGAGATTCTGCATGCGGGTTTTATCGCCGAGGATGCTGCCGCCGGTGACGCTGC
>JBGSUP010000410.1:0-1678 GCA_041753485.1 Akkermansiaceae bacterium | reverse complement strand
TCGAGCCCGCTGATGGTGCCGGCATCGCGGCGTTTGGTGAGCAGCCCGAAGGCCTTGCGGCGGATCTCCAGCGTGCGTGCGAGCACGGCGCGGTCGGCATCCACGGCCCGCAGTGCCCAGTAGGTCTGTGCCACCTCACCGGCGATGCTCAGGCGCAGGGCGTTGAGAATTTCCTGAGCGGCTTGCTCGGATGCGGTGGCGGATTCCACTTGGCGGCGGACCTTGCCCCAGACGTCGATTTCATAGCGTAAATCCACCGGCACGGTGAAACTGTCGAGCGTGTTGGAGCCACCGCCCGGACCGCGGAAACGGAATTTCGAGCGCTCGGCAGTGACTCCGAGGTCCACGTCGGGGAAATAAAGCGAGCGAGCGGCGTTGCTGAGCTCCCGGGCCTGGCGCAGCCGTGCCGCCGAAGCCGCGATTTCCTGGTTTTTTTCCAATGAGCGGCCGACCAGTGAGTTGAGCGTGGAATCATCGAACAAGGTCCACCAGGTCTGTGGAGTCGGCAGCGTGTCAGGCGATTGGCGTTGCCAGCGCACGCCGCCCTGTGAAAACGATGCCGGAAGCTCCATGCCCGGCGTCTCGTAGTCCGGCCCGACCGGTGCGCACGCCGCCAGCCCCAACAGCGGCAGCAAGCTCACCAGGCGGTAGATGTTTGTCTCACACGGCATCAACGCCGCGAATCAAGCCATCATTTTTCTTGCATGCAAGCGATTACTTGCATTTTTTTGGGGCGTGAGCGAGCTCTTTGCAAAAGCCGACCCCGCCGAGAAGACCAGCACGCGCCAGCGACTGATGGACGCGGCGCGTGTGGAGTTTGGCGATCAGGGCATCGAGGCGGCGACGACGCGTGGGATTGCCGAGCGTGCGGGCTGCAACGAGGTCACTTTGTTTCGGCATTTTGAATCGAAGCAGAAGCTGCTGGCGGCGGTGGTGCAGGAAACCTCGCGGGAGTTTTACGCGCTCTGCGATTGCGGCGGCGAGTTCAGCGGTGATCTTCTGGAGGATCTCGGCTATTTCGCTCGGGTTTACAACGAGTCTCTGGAGCGCTGCGAGGGCATGGCGCGGGCCTTGATTGGAGTGGGCCAGCGGCGGCCGACCCTGGCGAAGGAACTGATCGGCGATGGGATCGATCCGTTTCACAAGAGCATTGCGTGTTATCTCGATGAGAGCAAGAGGGCCGGCCAGGTGCGGGAGGATTTCGATTCGATGGCCTTTGCGGAGGTTTTCACCGCCGCGCTGATGGGCGGTCTGCTGCGGCGGACATCCGGCCTGTCCGAGATTGATCGGGAAAGCTGGCTGCGTGAAACGGTGGCGATTTTCGTGCGCGGCATCGGGAAATGAGAACCCGCGGGTTTGCCGACTCCCGAGATTGACGGGCTGCGGGAGCTTGGCCACCTTGCCCGCGCATGAGCCACACAGCAAAAGTCGGGATCGTCATGGGCAGCGAATCGGATTGGCCGGTCATGGAACATGCGGCACGCACCCTCCGTGACTTCGGAATCCCCTGGGTCGCGGAAGTCGCCAGCGCCCACCGCTCGCTCGACAAGCTTCAGGCATTTGCCGGCTCCGCCCGCGGGAACGGCCTGAAGTGCATCATCGCCGGTGCCGGCGCCGCCGCGCACCTGGCGGGTGTGACCGCCGCCATCACCGACATTCCGGTGCTTGCCGTGCCGAT